>CALFZX010000015.1 GCA_937952315.1 uncultured bacterium | reverse complement strand
AACTCGGCAAAGTGGAACAGTTACCGACAGGGAGGGGAAAAGATCTTGGATGATGGATCGAAGATCTTGGAATGAGGATAGAATAATAAAAATACAAACAGTAGCGCTTTCGTAGGGGCGGACCCGTGTGTCCGTCCTTCATGTTTGAACATTAAATCATTGCGTCATTGGAAATTGTTTAGAAATTAGAAATTGAAAATTAGAAATTGCCTTTTATTTTATTTCCACAATTTTTTCCCGACTTCCCTGCCCTTTCACAATCCGAAGACGAGAAATGGGCGCATTAAAATAATCGGCCAGCAGCTCCAACACCGCCCTGTTAGCTTTTCCCTTATCCGGCGGCGCCGTCACGTGCACTTTCAACGTGTTCTCACCCATCGGCTCCACTTTATTTTGTTTGGCGCACGGATGCGCCTTCACCGTTATCCGCATAAAATCAAATTATTTAATTTTTTGAGCCAAAATAATCGGCAAAGGATTCACTCTCAAGTTTCGACTACCCTATAAATTTTGAATAGTTCTCTCGATTTACAACTTCAAAACTAGCATTTGAATAAGTGGCCAACCATTCTTTAGGCGTTTTTATTTTTATTTTTTCACTCCACTTAAACTCAAATCCAAAAAGTTTTCCCTCTCTCTCCTCAACCCAATCAATCTCCTTTTGATCGTAAGTCCTCCAAAAATAATTATTAGCATAAATATTTTGGTATTCTTGTTTTTTCAGTCTCTCAGAAAACAAATAGTTTTCCCATAACTCTCCGCAGTCATTACGCATTTCTAGACTATTAAAATTATTAATAACCACATTGCGAATCCCATTGTCCAAAAAATAGAAACGAGAATTTTTGGTCACTTCTTTTCGCAAATTCCGACTAAAACCAAAAATTCTTTTAATCACAAAGACTTTTTCCAGCAAATCTAGATATTTTTCAACTGTAACAACATTCAAGTTCAAATTACTGGACAGTTCTCGTAAAGAAACTTCCTTACCGATTTGAAACGCCAATAATCTCAGCAAATCGACCAGTTTGTCCGCCCTACGAATATCCTGAAAAACAAGTAAATCTCGGAACAGGTAGTTGTCTAAAATACCACCCAAGATTTCTCTTTTGTCTTCACGGCTTTGGCTAACAATAACTTCCGGATAGCTGCCAAAAATCATTCTTTTTTCCAGATTCTGCTTGGTTTCAAAAGGCGTCTCAATCTTCCCAAGTTCAAGCTGAGACAACGTATAAAGCGTAAATTGCCATTTTCTTCCAACCAACGGCTCCCCTACTTGTTTTGACAACTCGAAGGAAGAAGACCCTGTCGCTATAATTTTTACTTCGGGGATTTGATCGGCGATCAACTTGAGGTTAAGCCCGATATTTTCAATTCTTTGAGCTTCATCAATAATCAAAAGATCTGTTTTTCCAATAAATTCTTTTAATTTTGATACACTCTGGCTACTCAACCATCTTCTTGTTTCAAGATCCTCACCGGTAACAATTTTGATTTCTCTAAATTTGTTACTTACTTGCTGGCTAATTTTTTTGACCAGCGTGGTTTTGCCCGCCTGCCGAGAGCCGTAGATTACGATAACCTTCTTATCTTTAATTTTTTTGATAATTTGATTCTCAATCGCTCGAGGAATATACATTTTCTAAATTTGAAATATTATACTAATGCAAATTTATATTAATTTGTATATTATGCTATGTCAAATTTTGCCTACTTTCACATAAATTCAATACAAATTCAACCATGATTTACTTTATATTAAATCTAGAGTCAACTGGGGATCTTTATCTTTCCAAATTTTTTCAAATATCGTTTCAGCTTCTTTTGGTTTATAAAATCCAAATTCATCTCCTCTAAATCAAGCTTGGCATACCCTCTAGAAGATAGATATGCTAAATCCAGGAAAGCCTTCTCCGGCTCGGCCAACAAAAATCCGTCTTTTCTTTGATAGCCCCAAAATAAATTTGGCTTGAGATGGCGATAAACAACAACTCTACCCGCGAGATTTATTTTTCTGCTTCGATTAGTCGTTGCCAAAATAATTTGCATCGGCTTTTGGCTTAAAATATTGTGAAGAGACAATGCCGACTCAAAAGAGACATAGGCCGGTTGATAAATTTCACAGGCCATTTTTTTCCAATTCACCGAAGCACTGTCCGAAGAATAAAAACCTCTAAAAATTCTTTCTACTTCTCCTCTTTTGACCAAACGATTCATGGAAACTCGTAAACTTTTAACCTCTAGGGAAGAAACTTTTTTAATGTCCTGTAAAGTAAAATAGTCTTTGGGGATAGTTTTAATCTGTTCTTTTAGTCTGCTCATAAAGTTGTTTGATTACGGGATAAAATTTAGGTGGCAAAAAGACCTGAAGTTCGTTTTTAAATTCTCTCTCCGTATAAATCTCCGGCAGCAAGGGCAACTTAAAAGGTTCTCTGTTCACCTGAGCAATATACCAAAGGTCAAAAATATCTCGAGCTTTTTTTCTTGCGACAATAGTGTCCTCTTTCAATTTTTTTAACTCCCGAATCGTCGGGACTAAAAGTAGCGGTTCCAAAATGCTGGTCGGGCTTTTTATCAAAGCTAGCTGAGATTCAATCGCTGTTTTCTTGCGAGGCACATGCAGCTCTACTTTTAGTGAAAATTTATGTTTTAGTTTCTCTTCATCAATTAAAAAAAGAGCGAAAAAAGTTTGTCTTTTTGCTTTCAGATCCCGAACCCGCCATCGACCGTCACTTTTTCCGGCAACTTTTTTTATAAAAGACTCAAAATCTTTAAATTTTAGGGGTTTTATTTTTATCAGATCGATATCTTCCGAGAATCTTGGCGATCCATAGGCCAATCTTAAGGCGGTTCCCCCATAGAAAATCACCTTCGTACCAATTTCGCTTTCCGCTAACATCGACAAAAACCATATCTCGGCCTCCTCCCTCAGTATTTGGTCCTTCGTGATTTTTATTTCCCTGGTCAATCTGTTTAGTTCGCTATTGTCCATTGGAATATTGATACATAATAATTAACATTTTTGTTAACTTACTTGTATCATATATTTTGCTACCCGTCAAAATTATTAATCCCCTCTTGAGAGGGGTGGCTCACCGAAGGTGAAGACGACTGCCTGCCAGTAGGCAGGGGTGTGTAGTCTCTTCCAACTTTTAATTTTAATATTCCGGGCAAACACACGGGTCCGCCCCTACGAATGCGTTGTCGTTTGTATTTTTATTGGATTTTGAAATTTGTTTGCCATTTGTTTCTTGTAATTTGGAAATTGTATCCTTTTCTCTCTAAGATCTATTATCTACCATCTTCGATCCTCCCTCCGAGGGCTTCCAAGATCCAAGATCCATCATCTACGATCAGGTGAAGCCCCTTGTCCCTTGCTCCTTATTTAAATTCTACAGCACCCTTATTGTAGATTTGTTTCAGAACGTTAGCAACTTTGTTGCTTTACGTTCTGCACCTGCTCCGCACTAAGAGCGTAATTATAGATATCTGCTCTACCTCACAAAATCCAAATAATTTTCTCGATTAATCACTTTAATCTTGGCCGACGGATAGCCGTTCAAAAAAGCTTTGGGAATTCTTATTTTTTCTTTTTGGTATTTTATTTCAAAAGCCCTGATTTCTCCTTTTCTTTCCTCCAAATAGTCTATTTCCCCTCCGGCCGTTGTTCTCCAAAAATAACTGTTGACATCTCTTCCTTTTGCTGAATTGTGTTTCATCCTTTCGGAAAGCATAAAATTTTCCCAAAGACCACCGGTGTCTTGCCTTAAATTTAAAGGATTAAGATTATTTATGAGTGCATTTCTGATGCCGTTGTCAAAAAAATAAATCTTTCGCATTTTCTTTAATTCATTCCGAATATTTCGACTAAAAGGCGCTAATCGAAATATAACAAAAGATTGTTCTAAAATTCGAACATAGCTCTCAACCGTTTTTTTATCTATGCCCAGCAAAACGGCTAATTCGTTAAAGGAGACCTCGCTTCCGATTTGAAGCGCCAAAGCCTGTAAAAGTTTTTCCAAAACTTCCGGATTTTTAATATTTTGATAAGCCAGAAGATCCTTAAAAAGGTAACTAAAGGCCAAATTTTTCAAATTAATCTCTCTTTCTTTTTGAGAAAAATTGCCTAAGATAATTTCCGGATAGGTGCCAAAAATCGTCATTTCCGGAATCAGTCGGTCAATTTCGGTTTGGTTGAAAACAAATTTTAGCTCGGTAACCGAAAATGGAAAGAGATAGAATTCGAATTTGCGACCGGTCAAGGGTTCTTTAATCTTGTTTGAAAGGTCGAAAGAAGACGATCCGGTAGCCACAATCTGAATTTCAGGAAAATTGTCCACTAATAATTTTAGAGTGATTCCTATATTGGGGACTCTCTGGGCTTCATCAATGATAACCAACTTTTGGTTACCTAAATAGGATTTTAATTCAGTAGATGTTTTTCCCGTCAAGGCTTCTCTGACATCTGGCTCATCACAATTCAGATAAACGGTTTTGGAATATTTTTTTCCTATTTCTCGAACAAGGGTCGTTTTTCCCACTTGTCTGGCTCCATAGACAATCACTATTTTTCCCTTAAAAAGACTCTTTTCTAGTTGTTTTTGAATCAATCTTGGGATAATTTTCTTTATCATTTTGGTGATTTAATTCCCCTAATTATACTTTATTTGAGTGATTTGTCAATTTTTATTTTACTTAAATCTCACGGCACCTTCAGAACGTTAGTAGCTTGGAGACGTTAGCAACTTTGTTGCTTTACGTCCCCAAGCTACTTTACGTTCCTCGTTCATCACCTAGTCTTTTTTTTAAATATCTTCTTCCGTAGCCACTTTTGAGATATCTCTCCCTTTTAAAGGCTTCTTTTTTGTTGATTCCTGCTTCGTAATATATAATTTTCCAAGGCATAAAATTTTTTGTATATTCTGATTTTCCTGAATTATGTTCCTTCAGTCTTGATTTTAAATCATTAGTACAACCAATATACCAACTTTTATTTTTTAAACTCTTTAAGACGTATACATACCACATTTGTAATTTATTTAAAGTTTACAGCACCATTATTGTAGATCTGCTTCACCTGCTCCGCCGAGAGAGCGTAATTGTAGATGCGGACGTCGTCGATAGATCCGTTAAAGAATTGAGAATCGTTTCCTCTTTGGCCAATCTGTTTGTTAGAAGTACCGCTTGAAAAACCATTAGTAACATCTAATTGAAGTGGCTGAGAAGATCCATTTATGTAAATCTTGTTGGTTCCGTCTGGGTTTTTAACATAAGTGATATGTTGCCACTGGCCTAGAGAGATTGAATTATTAGGGCCAGCGGCAATTGCTATGTTATTTAGAGAGGCAACTAAAACGGTGTTTATATAGCTACTAAAAGTTCCTATTTCAAGTTCGAAATAGTTGTTATTATTGCTTTGAGAAAAAATTGACATTCTACCTGTGCCGAAACTGATGGGTTTTACCCAAGAGGTTACCGAAAAATTACCTGACAGTGGGAAATTAATTGAGGCTGTATTCACATAATCATTCACTCCATCAAAATCCAACGCCCCGTTGTTTTTGCCCGCCACCCAGTCCGTCGCCGGATCCATATTGGTGAGCGTCCCGTTGTTGCCGTTGCCCGAATAATCGTGCGCCGTTGTTCCCTGCCCCTCATCCATCCGCCACCAACCGACCGGCGCCCCGCGATTATAATCCCAAGCGATTTGAGCCGGCGTCCTTGCATAGTTGTAAATTTTCACTTCGTCGATGAGACCCTGAAATATATGGCTTGATCCGCTATAAGTTCCTATTTTGCTTGATTTTCCGGAAACCGGAACGGGAACATCGGTTCCCTGACTTTGTTGAGATATTAATTGTCCGTTAACATAGAAATTTATTGATCCACTCGTATAATCATGAGTAACGGCAATATGGTACCAAGTGTCATTGTTAAAAGTGTATGTTGCAGTTTTAGCTCTGTAGCTTGTTGTATAAGCATACTGCCAATTTATAGAATTACTATACAGATATAGCCAGTGGTATCCTAATGTGCTTGATTGTGACCCTAAAACATAAAGGGTGTCAGCATCAACAAAATTACTCCGGTTCACCCATCCCTCAACCGTAATAGCGTTTTGAGTTACCATGGAAGTCGAACTTGATATATTCACATAATCATCCGTTCCATCAAAACTCAACGCATTGCCCGATTTGCCATTCGTCACCCAAGTAGGACCGTTGGTGAGGGTGCCGGTGTTGTTGTTGCCGCTCTTATCTTTCGCCGTTGTGCCTGACCCGTCGTCTAGCGACCATTCGCCCACCGGTGCGGGATTAAGTCCGGGAGCGCAATTCCCTTCCACATTACCGGGCGGACAATAGGCTCGACTTGCCGAATTGGACGGCGTTTTCCCGTCACTTTCCGTCCCCTTCGACCCCAAAACCAGCGACTTGCCTTGATTGTAGTCGAGCTGAATTTCCGAATCAGTGAGAGCTGAAGAATAAAATTTCACTTCATCGATTTGGCCATTAAAAGCTCCTATAAAATTAATAACTCTTCCGATGTTCAAATTATTTCCCGCTCCGACAGTCTCGCTCCAAGAAGTCGTTCCAGAAAGTTTACCATCTATATAGAGCTTGAAAAGGCCGATATCTTTGTCGTAAGTTATCGCAACATAGTGCCAGTTTCCATCAGCCATTCCGGAGGCGGAAGTTAGAACAGAGGAATATGTCGCATTATCTTTCCTTAAAGTTGCCATTATTTGATTATTATAAACCATTATTCTATATCCACCCGACGAAGACATATTTCCCGCTACCCACTGTTGAGAAGTGTCCACTAAGCTTGTCTTGAACCAGGCAGTTAAACTCAGTCTATCTAGACTACCGGAAAGACTTGAATCACTTGTTATGTTAACATAATCGTCGCTTCCATCGAAGGTTAACGCTTTGCCAAATTTTCCATCATTCGTCCAAGTGGGACCGTTAGTCAAAACTCCTGTAGCCGTTGCATTTGTTCCTGAATTTGCAACTGTCGTGCCGTTGCCTTCATCAAATTTCCAGTAGCCCACTTGCGATCCCACCGGGGAGCCGCCCGCTGAATGCCCTCCGTTCATGTCTTCTACGATTTGCTTTTGGGTGCGAGCATAGTTATAGATTTTAACGTCGTCGATGAGACCGGGAAAATAAGCCTCTCCTGCATCTCTTGAACCGATTCTGAGAGAAGATTCACTTTGAGTTATGTCTCCAGTGCTACTTGATCTTGTGTAGACCAGAATTCCATTTTTATAAAGTTTTATAGTTTGTGATGATGTATCATACACTAAATTAACAAACGCCCACTCATCTAGATTGACAGTTACTCCCGTATCTTGCCACGCCCAGGTAGGAGATGTTATTTGTACTGCATAATAAATTTTGCCAGCAGAGATCGCCCACTCATATTCATGTTCTTTATTGAAAATCATACAATAACTGCTAGGGCAACTGCTACCTGGCTTTATCCAAGCATTGAAAGTAAAATTGTTTTTAAGAGATATGGAATCACTGTCCGAAATTATTATGTAATCATCCGTTCCATCGAAACTCACCGCTCCGCCGTATTTCCCCGCTGTGGTCCAGGTGGGGCCGTTTGTCAGTGTCCCATTGTTCCCGTTCCCGCTCAAATCCTTCGCCGTCGTCCCCGTTGCATCATCCAAATTCCAATACCCCACCGGTCCAGGCGCGTAGTTGTAAAGATCGGAAACTTCCTTCGGCGAAAGCGCGCGGTTGTAGATACGAGTTTCGTCGATTTTACCAGAAAAATTATAATCTCCTACATTGCGTGCTCCAATTGTAAACGCAAAACTCGTATCATTAATTGTCCCCGTCGCTGGCTGAGAGCTTTTCTCTTCTCCGTCTAGATAAAATTTCGCGGTAGATCCATCGTACACTGCCGTCCATAAATGCCAACCCCCAATATAGCCTGTTCCAGTAATAGTTGATAATTTGCGACTATCTGTTCCAGTGTCGACAAAGAATCCTATGGTTGTACCATTAGTGTAGAGACCATAGTCATTGTCGCTCCAAAAATTTGATTTTCCAGCAATAAAAGACCATGTTGCATTAAGATCGTTCATATAAACCCAAGAACTTAGGGTTAGACTACTCAAGCCACTATGTGCTGTTTGATCTCCAGCATTATGACTTCCGGACGAAGTCAATACAGAATTACCAAATTTTCCACCCGTGAAAGAGGGAGTACCAACAGAAGTTGTAGTAAAACCATTACCACTTGAATCAATAGCGTTTCCCGAAGCTTCATCCATTTTCCAATGCCCGACCAACCCGTCCGTCAACCATTTGTTCGATTTGCCACCGATTGAAGCGCTTGTCCCCTCATTCGCCTTCCCCATCCCCGAAAGCCCGGCGTTATAGTCTTTGGCGATTTGAGCAGGTGTACGGGCGTAGTTGTAGATGCGGGGTTCGTCGATTTGGCCGTTAAAAACAAAATAGCCTCCTGCATAAGTTTCTCTTCCTATCATGGTGTTTGTTGCGTTACTAACTATGCTTCCTAAAACTCCAGTGTATGATCCTATATTTTTTCCATTTACATAAGCCAATATACTTGTTCCCGAACGAGTAATACAAGCGTAGCTCCATTGATTGGTCGGAAAAGTATATGACCACGATGGACTATTGACACCATCCGCTTTTCTTGTTTGTAAGACTCCATTTGTTCGATCTACTCCAAAAGCCCAATGTACATTATTCCAATCACCTGAAGATATTATTGATCCAGTATAGTGTAGGTGATTCCCTTTAGGATTGATCCATGAACACATTGAGTAATCATTAAGTGAAGTAAAATTTTGATTATTAATACTTACGCCATCATTTACATTATCAAACGCCAAACATTTCCCACTCACACATTTGTCTTCCGATTGCCAGCCAGAATTAGGATCGGCGGTGGAGGCCATGTTCGTGAGGGTTCCGTTGTTGCGGTTAGAAGATAAATCGTTGGTCGTTGTCCCCGTCCCCTCATCAAACGACCAATGCGCCACCGGTGCGCCACCTTTTTCCTCCGTGGCGGGAGTGGAGGCAGAGGGAAGAGAGGACGCGTATTTGGAAACAAGCCAGTTTTCAGTATAGGAGGTTTCCGTAACATCGTAGTGAGTAAGAGAAGGTTTCAAATTATCCTCAGTCGAATAAGTAGAAGTATAAAGAGTCGTCCAAGAAGAGTCAGTGGGAAGTTTATAACAATAAACGGCTCCAGTTGTTTTTAATTCAATTTTAACATCATACCAAGTACCAACCGTATATGACCCGACGACTCCCTTGCTAGCACCATCCTCATATACCGAGAAAGAACCACTATTAAAATAAAGGGCATACACTTGATCTCCATAGCCAACACCCATTCCTGAGTCATGCCAACCAACCATTGTTCTTGCCCCTTGATCAGCTTTTACTTTTGCGTAAAAAATTTTTTCTCTTGCAAAGGTTTGATTCGTATAAACATACTCATCCCAAGCATCAGCATTGTTAACAACTGTTAGATAGTCATTTTGAGTAATTGTCCCACCTCCATAACTAACTAAACCCGTATCAATGGTTGCACCTGAGAAATCATCAAAAAACTCAAACACATTGTTGCCGTTTTGTTCGTTGCCGGCCTGCGCGTTGCCGTAGTAAAAATAGACTGTCGCGCCGGTCGTTGGAATGCTTGGCATCTTGACCCAAACATCCACACTGGCGGCGGTGTTGTCTTCAATCCAGTACGGCAAAACGGTGCCGTTGATATCCGTAAATCTCAAATCATCCAAATCGGATTGGATCTTCCCCGCAGTAATGTCGGCTGATAGGTCTTTGTTGTCCAAAATCTTCACCTGAAAATCTGTCAAAGCGCCCCCGGAAGAATTACTTACCGTAATCGCTTTCCGGTACATCCAGCCGTCGTTCCACCAACCCGCCTCCGCCTCAGGGATATTGTCCCCGTATTTCTTCTCGTACCATAAATAGCCGGGTATAGAGATTAAGACGATTAAAATAACGGCTAACAATTTTTTCAATCGTTTTTTGGTTTTTGGAGTGAAGACCCGCCAAGACCGCAAGGGGTGTAAAATAATGTATTTCGAAGCTTTTAGTAATGATTTTATTTTCATTTATTCAAAAATTTATCAATAAATATTTTCTTTTTTCTGGGATATTTTTTTAATTCATATTCACGAAATCTTGACTCATTTCTTGTTTTATAGCATTCACGCCCGATCAAAACAAAAGGTTTTCTGTTTTTTGTTGATTTGTTTTTTCCCGCATTATGCTGTTCTAATCTTCTTTCGATATTCTCAGTTTGTCCAATATAATATTTATTATCTTTTAAACTTTTAAGCAGATAGACAAAAAACATTGTTGTAAAAATTAACTTTAAAAATTCGGTACATCCATGAATCATTCCACCCTCCGGGCCGTTGGCCCGTAAGGGCCGGAGGCCAACCCGCCTCCGCCTCAGGGATATTGTTTCCGTATTTCTTCTCGTACCATAAATAGCCGGGTATAGAGATTAAGACGATTAAAATAACGGCCACTATTTTTTTGATGCGTCGCCTCGTTTTAGGTGTGAAAATCCGCCACGATTTTATCGGATGTAGAGCGATATATCGACCAGCAATTAAAGTTTTTTTTATTTTCATTTCAAACGCTTATTTCTGCTTTGAATTATAAGCTAATTTTTCAAATTCCGTAAACGGTTTTTAAAAAATTATTTCGTGAAGTTTATATCGGAGTACAATATTTTGGCAATTTTTTATGGTCTTAAGTTAAATGATTGTTTACCCCTACGGTCATTTATTCCCTTCTTCTATGACAAAATCAATCAAATTTCCTAATTCTTTTTTAAGACTTGTCCTGACCCATTGTTTTCTTTTTTCATCCAATAATTCACCAATTCCATCAAGCATTCCTTTCTCGGAGCAATTTTTGTCCAGATATTTTCTTAAATAAAGCAAAAATTCTCGACCATTTTTACCCGTTCTTTCCATAATTATTTCTTGGTTAAAATCCGTTTGTCTCCGTAATAAAAAATAAATATCATAAAAATCTCTGTTGGCCGTTCTTTTGCGTTCAACCGCGGCAATCAGTTTATTGGAAAAAGAGTCTTCCAGTTTCATCACTTTCACATCCACTCCGTAGAAATTTTTCAATTCATATCGATTTTGAAGTGGATTTCTCTTGGAAATTTCAATTTTTATTCCTCTCTCTCCATCTCCATAACTCAAAAGAAAAAACAATATGAATCTTTTTTCCATTTGATCTTTTATTTTGCCTTTGGTTTCCAGAATTTTCACGATTTCTTGAGATACTAAGTCTTTCTTACTTTCATCCAGCAAATCAAAATCCAGATCCACCGAGAAACGATCTAGCCCGTGGAAAAAATAGAGCATCGTTCCCCCTTTGAATGCAAGATAAGCACCGGCCGGAGACCGATAAATGTCCTGGAGGATTTCAAACATTACCGCTCGATGTTTTCTGATATTTAGCATTTTATTGGCTATTCTTAATTTTTACTAATTCTCTCACTTCTTTTTGTACTCTTTTGTTATATATTTGAGAAATTGCAAAAAGTTTTTCTTGATTAAGCGGCCTTAAATTATCAAAATAATAATTTGGCGATAAGTAAAGACGATCGCATAAAGCCCTTTCGACAGTTGCCAAATTAGCTTGTTTTTCTCTTTTTATGCCAATGGGATTAGAAAGTATCTCCTCCTTTATTTTAGAATACGAAAAATCAAGACTATTGATTTTTTTAATTAAAGAATTATTGGAAATCGAAAAAATCGTTTTTTCATAATCTTGAAAAACGACTCCTTCCTTTTGCAAAACCGTTTCGAGGCTCACATAAGAAGGAACTCTCGCTTTATTGGCAAGTTCCAACAGATCATATTCCTTACTGATGGCATAAATTCCTCCGGTGATTCTTATTAGTTCTCCTCTTTTAGCCAATCTGTTGACAACTAATCTGAGATAATTTCTAGCCTCAATCAGCCAAATTTTTTGTAAATCGTCCAAGGAGAAAACGGTTTTACCACTTCGAACGAGTTTCTTTAAATACATAATCTCATATTTTAGTTATCATTTATGATATTCTTGAGATGACATTAGCTATGTTTTTTCTGTTTGTCAATTCAGTTTTAGGGTAAATAATCATTTTCCCCCACGGTCACACTATTATTTTTTTCTCCCCCTTCCCCCTTCCCCCTTGCTACTTACTCCTTTACGCATTCCAAGATCTACGAACCATGATCGGGCGGGTCTCGACCCGCCCCTGTCTGCTCCTATCTCCCCAGCACCTGCCAGTCAAACTTGACGCTGGTGGAGAAGGCGCGATTGATTTTCACCGTAAATCCGGTCGCCGATTTTTCTGTAATGGCGTAGCGAAATTCCGGATCAAGACCGACTTCACCAATCGGAGTCAGGTTAATGATCGGCACTGCTCCATACGGTCTTTTGAATTCAACTTTTTTGTAAAGCACCGGAATTTTTTGACCCGCCTCATCCAGCTTGTAAACCGGTTGACCGGCCTCATCCAGTATGTCCAACCCCGTCACCGGATCTTTCTGCGTTTCATAAATTTCCGGATCAATCGTCAGCTCTCCCGCCGTGTCTTC
>CALFZX010000014.1 GCA_937952315.1 uncultured bacterium | reverse complement strand
CCGATTTTTCTTAATCTGATAAAAAATAATCAGCCTGTCACGGTTTTTGGTGACGGGAATAATGTCCGAGATTATATTTTCATCGATGACACCATTCAGAATATCAAACGACTAGCCTTTAAAAAGAAAAGTTTTTACCGAATTTACAATATCGGTAGCGGGATTGGCACTTCCATCAACGAACTGCTGGCGATTATGGGTAAAATAACTAAGAAAAAAATTTCCTTGCAAATCGAAGCGGAAAGAAAATCAGACCTAAAAAGCATTATTCTCAACGTAAGAAGAGCTGAGTCAGAAATTGAATACTCTTCAAAAACAAATCTGGAGCAAGGTATCAAGAAAACTTGGGAGTGGATAAAAAAGCTTTAAGTAATATTTAGATTTGATTCATATAAAAAATAAAATCCTTATTCACCTTTCGAATTTTTGGAAAAAATTCTTGTCAAAGAAAAAATGTTTAGAAATACAAATATAATAACAATTGGGTATACTGGGCTTAGGTAGTAATTATTTATAGCGAAAAAAGAAGTCGAGTCTATCAATGACAATATAGTGATCCTAGCCAAGATTGCCATGAGAAGAGAAAAAATTACTATATTTAGAAAATCTTTTCTTCTAAATATTAATGTTGTAACTAAAAAAATAAAAAGAGACAGGACTATCATTAATGGCATAAAAAATGAATACACTTTACTTATTTTATTCAACAAACCTGTTTTAAAATTATCAATATTCTTCCTACGAGACTCTAAATTCGTATTCTTAGATGATATGTTTTCTATGTGTGCGAAAATAGAAGCTTCTTCATTAGAAAAGCTTGCATTGTTCACTATTGGAATTTCTTTATTGAAATTATTTGAAGATGAAACCGCTAGAAAGCAGTCTTTAATACAATCTGTCTTTATTTCGAATCTGGATCTCTTAGCATGTTCAAAAAATTCACCCTTGTTGGCGAAAAAAGAATATACATCAGGACTGTCGCTAAATTCGATACTAAAATTTTCCTTTTCTTTATTTTCTCCTAAAACACTAAAGGTTAGCGAGCTAGAGCCACTAAAAACCCAGCCATTGAAAGTAATAGTATTTTTATCCGATTCGCCTTCTTGAAATAATACAGGCTCATTAGTAATCTCACTAAACAAGAATAGGGATTGTTTATCACCGGAACTTTTTTGGCTAACAGCATTAATGCCTTTGAAATGTGCCATATAATGTACCGCTGAGTAAAAAGAATCCAAAAATGGAGCTATCCGTATTGTTTCTATGGGATCCAACATCGTGCTTCTTCCTGGAAAACAGTCTAGCTCATTATTTTTACATGCTTGATTTATTTCTTCTGATAGTTGTTCGTAATATTTTTTGGCCTCAACTGCGTTTTTGTAGTGACCAGCAGAAGAAACTGCATCTCTAAAAGCCCACATGAACCATCCGCCCCATATTTCATATTCATAATTAATTTCCGACCTCATGGCTTGTGGCGCATGGACAGACCAGCCTCGTCCTATATCACCCTCCAAAAAAGGTTCGAGCTCCCTAAATGCTGGACTAACTTTGTAGATACTCAATCTGGAGCTCTTTGAAACGGGAATGTATCTGCTCTTATTCATATCTTTTACTCGAGTTAACGATCCATAAGCTCCCAAAAAAGCAGGGTCCTTAAATTCAACAACAGAAAAAACTCCATATTTATAATAATTGATAGAAGAGACTATAAAGACAGACAGGCCAAGAATAAAGAAAGGCAATGTAAGCAAAAGAAGCTTAATTTTGTATTGATATTTTTTTTCCTTCCAATTCTTAAAAGCGACAAAAAACAAAATAGGGATTACAAAAGGCAATATCCAAACCCCCTCTTCTCGAGTTAACCAAAAAAAAGAGAGAGCTAATCCCAAAAATAGAGACCAGGAAAAAAGAACTTTAACACTCTCTCTCCTACGAACTAGAATACCTATACTTAGTGCAATCACTATAAGAGAAATTGAACTATATATACCCTCTCTCATAACCCTAGCTGAAACATCACTTGCGAAAGATGATGGATTAAATAATAAAAAAATAAATAGCAGAATAAGATAGTATTGTTTTTTTACAAAAAATGGTCTTAAAGATAGAACCAAAATAAAACAAGCAAAAATATAGAATATGTTTTGTGATAGCAACAAAGGCAACCCCGTAACATTATTAAAAGCAATCCAAATGGGATAACCTGGACCCTTGGCAAGAGTCAGATTGTCAAAACTCCCAAGCCATTTTGAATCTAAAATATTGCTAGCCATTTTTATAAATAATGCGTCATCATGCATTGCTCCACCCAAAGCCACTAAAGACTGTCCGTTAATTAAGATCAGTTTCAACAATGCAAAAAAAATTATCAAATACCAGAAAAAAATATTTGACTTTAAAATCAGATTTTTAAGACCAATCAAAATGGATAAACTTTTCTTAACAGATAAAAACATTCTTATGGTTTTACTATTTTTCTACCTATTATAAATATCTGTGGCCCTTTTCTCTTCGAAGAAATCTTGTAAAGTATTCCGAAAATTTTAAATATAATTTTATTCATAGTGCTCTGTTTTTTTGCTTTCATCATCCCATCTTCGACAGTTCCATAAAAAATATTTACTAGAATATTTTTTAAATTCATAAAAGGCCAACCACAATATCTAGATTCTATAATTTCAAAATTATTCTTAACTAATTCTTTTGTTATTTCGTTCTTTTTAAAATGTTTAAGGTGACCAAGATCTTTATGGTGCTGATAAATTTTACCCGCCTGCGTAGTAATCACCAGAGATCCACCACTTTTTACCATACCAGCAATACCTTTTAAAGAATGCTTCCAATCTGTGAGATGCTCTATGACTTCTGTAGAAATTACCAAATCATATTTCTTCTCTGACTCGATCAATTGAGCGTTCAAATCTGAGCAAAAAAAGAAAACATCTTTGTACTTCTTCTTGTTTCTTTCTATGATTTTTTTTGATACATCGAATCCAGCAAGAGAAATTTTCTTAAATTTACTCTTAGCGGCAATTTTTTTTAAAAATTCAGCTGAGCCACAACCAGTATCGAGAAGATTCTTGGGATCTATCTTTTTTATTGCTTTTTCTACCAATTCAACTCTATAAGCAGTACCGGGTTCATCAAGATTCGCTGTTTTAAAATCGTCCCACCACTTATCGTATTGGCGTTCAGCTTTACTTTCTTGCATAGAATAACGTATTTAAAAATAATTTATGATACTTAATTCTGATATTTTGTGGTTTGAAACCAGCTTTTACTAATAGCGGCCAAATATCTTTCTTCCCATAGTACATCTTATGATCATTCATCTCACTGGCGGGAGATAGACTCAATCTGAAAGCAGACATTTCCAAAGCGTATTTACCAAACCAATTGGGAACATTACCGAAAAGAATACCTTTCTTGCTCAAAATTCTGTGAGCTTCTCTCAAAATTTCCACTGGATTGTCAAGATGCTCTAACACAGAATTAATAATAACTAAATCGAACGAAGCGTCTTCAAGAAAATCAAGACTATCGTCAATTGTTTTTTCATAGATTTGTACTCCTTTTATTTTTCTATCGACACTGACATCAACGCCGACCAAGTTTTTTGAATACTTTCTCAGCCCTTTTAAAAGATGAGCATTATAGCCACAACCTATGTCAATGATTCTAGCGGGTTTCTCTTTTTTAACCAAAGAAACAACCTTATAATTAGACAAATAAACCCCTAGTTTATCAACTAATGTTAATTGATGCCCTTCCCCAAAAGATTTATTTCTTTTTTGAGACTCTAAAGATTTCATAAATAAAAGTAAAAAATATAGTTTGAAAACCCAGCATAAGCAACAACATACCCAAGATTCCGTAAGAAGAAATCGAAATCAAACTAAAATCATTCTCAACCCACTGACTAAGGAAATAAAAACTCATTAAAAAACCACTAAGCGCCATTAAACCGCCTAAAACCATTCCTTTGTCATAACTAAATTTTTTATCAAATACGATTAAAAAACCTTTTTTATAATATTTTTCCAAATCACTAAAAAGTTTTGATATTATTCCTAACTGAATAGTCATATACCCAATTTGAATCAAAACAAAGCCTAACAGAGTCGAATGGTAACGGAAATTACTGACAAGACCAAAAAGATTAGAAATTATGAACCCTGCACCCAAAACCAACGCTATAAAACCCGGCACAAAAAAAACAAAGTTCGGAGCGTAGAGAAGCATGATTTTTAGATTTATCCAGCCAGCATACCATGGAGAAAACCAGCCAGATCTTCTGTGGTGGCTGACTCGGCCTTTTTTGTCTTTATAAAAATGAATTGGAACCTCAGACTTTTTCAATTTTAAAAGTCCCGATTTAACAACCATTTCAGAAGCATACTCCCAAGATGTTGAAAGAATATTTATTTTTATTAAAGCCTCCTTGGTCATCGCCCGAAGACCACAATGAATATCAGAAAATTTTAATCCGAAAAGTTTGTTTAAAATCCAAGTAGTCAGAGGAGTTCCAAAATATCGATGAAGGTTTGGCATTGCTCCTTCTTCAATCCATCCTTTCATTCTGGTCCCCATCACAAACTCATAACCTTGATCTAGTTTTTTTACAAAACCATCTATTTCTTTAAAATCGTAAGTTCCATCTGCATCACCCATAAAAACATAATCACCCCTAATGTGTAGTATTGAATCTATATATGCTTGTCCGAGGCCTTTCTTCGGTGCTCTGACGACATCGGCTCCAAGGGATCTAGCAATTTCACCAGATTTATCATTTCCGCTGTCCATAATCAATATTTGGTGTCTTTTGTCATTCTTTAAACCAATCCAACAGTCTTTTATTACATCACCAATGACTTTTTCTTCGTTGAGACAGGGTATAACGATAGTTATAATCTTGTGCATATCTAAAAATTTAAAATTTATTATCTTTCCCTAAAACCACATTGCCGGTTTTTGGGGATTGTGAAAAAATCAAAAATAACTTAAGGGGATAAACTTTACCTTGGTGTTTTTTATTTTATCTTCTCCCAAAAAGTCCCTTGTTAAAATTATCCCCACCGGGGGATTAAACTTTTCGATAAAACTATAGAAACTCTTCCCGACCGTTTTTTTCGAAACATATTTAATTTCTACCGGGAAAACACTCTGGTTTTTCTCGATTACAAAATCAACTTCTGCTTTACTTTTTGTTCGCCAATATTTTATTGGAGATTGGGAATAAAAATTTTTTAGCATATTGTAGGCATGATTTTCAGCCATCAATCCCGAGTCGTTTCTTTCTATGGGATTTCGGAAATCAACCAAAGAATAATTTCTAATTCCCAAATCAACAAAATAAACTTTGGGATTCTTCACGAGCTCCGTTCTTCTGTTTGTAAAGAACGGTTTGCAGAGGGAGATGATGTAAGTTTTTTCTAAAATTTGAAGGTGCTTTTTAACTTCTTTGTAAGAAAGACCTGAAACATTACAAAGTTTTTCAAAATTAATCATTCCCCCAATTTGTCCTGCTAACAGTCTCTCCAGTCTTTGCAATTCGTCTTCTGTTGTCAAGCTAAGAAGCGACTTTATGTCTTTTAATATATATTTTTCCTCAATTGAGCCTAAGACTTTTTGTTTTTCCGTCTCATTCTTGGAAAGAACAACTGCAGGATATCCACCATAAAGCAAATATTTGTCCATCAATGATGCTAATCGCCTGTTTATTTCTTCTCCGAATCCATTTCTTATTTTAAATTCTACCGGATTAGTAAAATTTTTGCTATTCACTAATTGAAAAATTTCTTCATCCTTGATTGAAAGAAATTCCCTGAAGGAAAAAGGGTTGAGATAAAAATCAAGAATTCTCCCAACCATATATTTCCCTGTTTGGAAAGTCAATTCCAAAGAGGAAGATCCTGAAACAATAAATTTAGTTTTAGTTGTGTCAAAAAGATATTTCAATTTCTGTCCGCCATCTTTGGCGTATTGAAACTCATCGATTATCACAACATCATACTGCTCAGCTATCCTTTTGAAATCATCAATATCTTTTTGGAATAAATTAAGTTCTTTCTTATTTTCAAAAGTAATAAACTTGACCCTTCGCTCTTTGGATATTTTTTTATTCAAATTTTCCAAAAAAGTTGTCTTTCCGGATTGTCTAGGACCGACCAAAGCAATCGCTTCTTTTCTGTTCAAAAAAGCGTAAAAAGTCTTTTCCAGTTCTCTTTTGATATATTTTTTCTTCGACATCCTAAATTTTAGCAGGGTTATTTTTAATACATTGGAAATTTTAGCAGGGTTATTTTAATACCTCAAATTAACCCTTACCCAAAACCACTCTCGCTGTTTTTCTGACCGCCTGCTGAGAGTCATATTGTGGTTTCCAACCAATTTTTTCTATGGCACTGTTATCTATTCTCACTTTAGCCACGTCACCTTTCCAGCCTATTTTACCGCCCGTCCAGCTTCTTTTTGGAGATATCCCCATTTCTTCCGTTATAACGTCGGCTATTTCGTTGACTGTGATGAAACTGTTTGAGGCGATGTTGAAAATATTAATTTTTTCTTTCGCTTCGGAAACAACCAAGTTTATACCCTTAACTACATCAAGAACATACAAATAAGACTTGCTCTGCTTCCCATCACCCAAAATTTCGAGCTTACTGGGATCTTTTTTCAGCCGACGCACAAAATCAAAAATAACCCCGTGAGTCAGTCTGGGACCGATTATGTTGGCCGGACGCAGAACCCAAACCTGAATATCGTAAAAATTGGAAAAAGCGTAAATCATTGCTTCGGCAGAAAGCTTAGTGGCACCGTACATTGAAACAGGTGTCAACGGTCCGAAATCTTCTCTGGTGTAAGTTTCACCGACATCACCGTAAATTCCGCTACCCGAGGTATAGAAAAGTTTTTTAATGCCGTTGTCTCTCATAGCCAACAGAAGATTGAAAGTATTTTTAGTGGTTTGCTCAAAATCAATTGTGGGGTCAGTTATCCCCTTGGAAATATCTGAGTTGGCCGCCAGATGATAGACCATCTCGATATTTTTTGTTTCTTCCTTCAATGTTTCCAAATCGGCTAAATCCGCTTTAACAAATTTAAAGTTAGGATTATCTTTCAGATGGTCAAGCAAATCTTTTCCTTCTCCGCTTAAGTTGTCATAGACTTTAACAGAATGTCCTTGAGAAAGCAGACTTTCAACCAGATGCGAACCGATAAAACCGGCGCCGCCGGTGACTAGAATTTGCATTTTTGTCTAAAAGTTATATATTTATTGGTCGTAAAAATCCAAATCAAAATTATAAATTTGGTTACGATACTATTGAAAAGATACCACAGACCTATTAAACTGACAAAAAAATTATCTCTCCAACATCCATTCGTAAACGGGAAGAATATTTATCTCTCTTCCTTCTGAAAGCTTGATCGTTTTTTTCTCTTCTCTGGTCAAAATTAAACCTTTTTTTAAATTTAATTCGTCCATGCTTTTACTCAGATTAGCTATCTCTCTCTGAGCGGTTTTTGGATCGGTCAAATCAAAACAAACCTGAATCAACTCCCGATTTCTCCCTTTATCTCTGATTAGAAAATCGGTTTCTTTGCCATCTTTATTTTTATAATAAAAAATCTCTTTCCCTCTGTTTTTAAGCTCCAAAAAAACAACCGTTTCCAGAATTCTTCCCAGATCCTGAGAAAAACGGAAAGAAACACTTCCGGCCAGACCGCAGTCCACCGCGTAGATTTTTTTCAGCGCCTTATCTTGTTTTTTCAGAGAATAAGAGAACTGAGTCAACTCAAAAACCAAAAAAACTTCTTTAAAATAATCGAGATAGGCGGACGCTGTCTCAAAAGAAATGTTATAGGCCTTTTTAAGTGATTCAACCGTAATTGTCTTGCCTGAATTGGTAAGAGAAAAAACCGCGATTCTCTCGAGACTGTTTTTATCTCTTACATCATATCTTTTGATAATATCTTTTTGCAAGATGTCGTAGAAATAATTTTTGAGAATCGATTGGTTACCGGTTAGCACCACTTCGGGAAATCCTCCAACTTCAAGATATCGAGAAAAAAGTTTTTTAATTTTCTCTTTGTTGAGAACGACATCCTTGAGTGTCTCAACTTTTAATCCTTTGAAAAACAAGAACTCCGAGAAGGAAAGCGGGAAAATATTATAAGATAAGTGTCTTCCCGTAATCAACGAGGAGATCTCCCCGCTGAGCATTTTAGAAGAAGAACCCGTAATAAAAATTTTGAAGTTTTCCCCATCTCGTAATTTTCTAAGGGCTTTTTCCCAATTTTTAATCTCTTGAATTTCATCAAAAAACAAATATTTCAGTTTGAGATTAAAATTTTCTTTGAAAGCGTCGATCAGGTCTTCAATTATCTGAGGATTGTTGTTTTCGATAAAAAAAGGGTCTTCGAAATTTATATAAAGAAAATTATCTTTGATCTTCAATTTTTGGATGATAAGCCCCATGGTTGAGGATTTACCGCTTCGACGAGGACCGACCAGATCAACAATTTCTCTATTTTTAAAATCAATTCGAGAAATAACCGACCTTGGTTGCAAGCCCTTTTTTGTAATATTCTTTTTCCAAAAATCGATTACTTTGATCAATTGTTCACGAGTTTCCATAGCTATTTAACAATTTTTTAGTCAAGTATAGGTTACTATATTTTTGATTTTTAGTCAAGTATAGATTACTAAAAAAATTAAATTTTTTCCACCACAATTAAAAATTAGTCCAACCGTTTTTGACTGCGGTTGAAAACGGCAGGATTTTTTAAAGACTTACCGTTCGAGTTCTCGTGCATCTTTTTTTGTTGAACGATTGTCTCAAATATGATTCAAGCTCTCCAGCCACAAATTGAATTTCTCAACTTGAATAATTTTTTTTGGCTCAATTAAGAAAGGTTTTACATCTTCTGCTAGCGCTTTTAAATCTTTATCAGAAAAAAGCTTCTTCATTTTGGCAATCAAATCTTTTTTATTAGAAACATGTAGGGCTCTACTTAAATATGCATAATCCGGTTCTGTAAGAGAAAAAAGATAAACAACATCATAAATATCCCGCCCTTTACTCCTTTGACGGTGAAAAAGGGCATCGATTTTTTGAGCTAATATTAAGCTTTGCGGATAAATGCGAATCTCCGAGAAGATATCTGCTTTTGTTATGACACGCGTTTCTATTTTACCGAGTTGCTTCGTTTGAAAACTATCCAACCGAATCATTATCTTTTCCTCTTTAAGCGCCGACATTTTGTTGTCAAACAATATCCGTGGAAATTTTAGATAGCAATGATAAACATTTTTAAAGGTATTGCGAAATTCAACCGTCAAACCGTCTTTTTCTAGTTCTTTTTCGATGTGTAGAGTCAAGTTGTCGAAGTCATTTTTGTTTAATCTAGTATTGTCTAAATCCAAATCTTCCGAAAAACGATCATTGCCGTAAGCGATCCTAACCGCAGTTCCCCCCATAAAAACTAAATCATTGCCGAATTTAGACGAAAAAATAATATCAAGAATTTTATATTGCAAATATTCCTTTAAAATCAGCTGAGATAAGTTTTTTTCTTTGTCGGAATAATATTTTTTAATCTCATTAAACGACAGCATGCAAGTAGTTCAAAAAATTATTCAGGCGTTTTTTTGTCTGAGTTGCTTTGATCAGAGCGATGAATTTTTTCAGTTTTTTAGGATTAATTTTTTCCATATTTAGGCGCAGAGAATCAAAATCTTGAGCATCTCGCAAATCTTTTCGGAAATAAATCAAATCAAAAAGGGCTTTTTCTTTTTCAGCAATACGAATATAGCGATTACTCTGTGCTTGGCTTTCTATTAAGGTAAACCCGCAAAATAATTTTGAAGCAATTTTGCGATAGTAAAAATTCCCGAATTTATTACTGATTTCCTCATTTCTGTTATTGGAGACCGAAGTAAACGAAGGTGTGATTTCCGGAATTATTTGATAAAACGATAAAGCAAATTCCAAAGATAAATAAGAGTAGTTTAGTTCATTTGCCATTAGTAACGGGTCAACTTCTGCGTCAGGCAAAACATATACTCCTTTTTTAGCAGACAAAATCAAACCTCTTTTTTTCCAGGTCGAAAACTGAGATTGATTTATATTGCCAAAGGCATTTCTTACCTCTTGAGAAGTGATTGTGTTAAAACTGGCAAATTTTTGTTTAAAATCTAAAAACCTCATAACAGAAACTACTACTTTTTTATAATAATATGCACTGAGCTTATTATAATAACTACTTAAACTTTGTCAATTTTTGACTGCGGTCGAAAACGGCAGAATTTTTGCTATTCGCAATTACTCTTTAAATGTAATCCATTTGTTGGCAGAAAAGTTCCAAGCGAGCACAATAAATTTAGTTACGGCGCTGGCGTAAAGATACCAAAGACCGACAATCTCAACCCAAAAATACATGCTTCCCGTATTCAATAAAAGCCCCAAACCGCCGACCAAAAAGAACATTGTCAATTGCTTTTTGTGATTTTTAGTTTGGTTTCGAAAAGTAAAATATTTTTGAGCAAAATAACCGAAAATTCCAACCATAACAAAAGAAAATCCGGCCGAATATAAATACCAAAAATGGAAAATATCAACCAAAACATAAAGAAATGCCAGATCGGCCACAGCACAGGATCCGCCAACTAAAAAATAACGAGCAAACTGAAAAAAATGATTTTCACTTTTTAGAATTTTTTCAAACATTTCTTTTAATTTCAACGATAAAATCTTTTTTTAGAATAGATTGAAAAATCCCAAAAGGCAAAAAAGGTGTTGACAATAAGAAAAAAGCCACTACACTGAACCGTCCATTAAGGACTCAGCTATTTAACAAAGAGGAGGCTAAGCATGCGCAACCGCAATTTAGAAGCAGGACTCACATTAGATGACTTTTTTTGTAGTGCAATGATATTTCTCATAAGTAGTATCCTATTTCTTTTGCTCCTCCATGCCTGTACCCCCGAGAAACAAGCGTCGGCCGAAGAAGTGATCTCCGGATTCTTAGGAGAACACTCTCTAATAAGAGTAGAAAAAATCAAAGGAGTAAAGGGCGATCTCTCCGGTTCTTTCTTTTTGGGTAGCGGATCTATACGCGGATCCATGGATACGGAATTCAAACTTCAATTCTATTGGAGTCCCAAACCGAAAGAAATTTTGATTACATCTCTGCCTTACAGTAAATTTCGTTTTATTTTAGATGAGACGAAAGATATCCCAACAGTTAACTTCATCTTTGACCCGGAGTGGCTCGAAAGACCTGCCTTTAGTGATTGTCCTAATTGTAACAACAATCCTCAGTATTTGAATTTCAATGATGTGTTGGCTTCAAAAAATTTAATAACAGCAATCGTGAGAATATCACCCAGTACTTTAGAGAAAGAAATTTATCTACCGAAAACTATCAACTAGTCCAGTTTCTTGCAACCGTCAAAGTTTTTACTTTGGCGGTTTTTTATTCCATAAAAAAAGAGACCGAATAAATTCGATCTCTATAGATTAGTTAGAAAAGTACTAAATTAAATTGTTTGGTTTCGCCACTCTTGCAACCAGTTGAGCGCGTCACCGTCAAACATGGCGACGGTCTCACGGGTGTAAGGATGGTCGATACAGGGCTTCAGAAGGTCAGGCGTTACCGTCACGATATGTGCTCCGGCCAAAAACCATTCAATCACATTGAAAGCTTCACGGCTGGAAGCGGCAATAATCTGCGCTGACAGACCGGTACGATCAAGCAATTGACGGAGTTTTTTGGTTTCTTCTCTCGGATCATAGCCCATATTCGCTACTCGACCCAAAAAAATTGAAACGAACTTTGCACCCGCTTTGGCGGCGAGGAAACACTGGGAAATACTCATCATCGCCGTTGCGTTCACAAAAATTTTTTCTTTCGTGAGCTGAGCAATAATATCCGTGTTCGGTTCGCCTTTTTGGGTGGTGAAAGTTACTTTCACATTAATATTCGTTCCCCAAGAGGAGAATTCTCTGGCTTGATCAATCAGTTCCTGTTTGTTGCCTTCCGGACTGGCCGTCTCAACAGAAAGTGGTCGCGGATGAATCATCTTGGCAATCTCAATTGTTCTCTCCTTGATTGCCGAAAAGCCTCCGACCACTCCGTCTTTTTTCATTATCGTCGGATTGGTGGTTACTCCGTCCAGCAAGCCCAGCTTGAGATACTTCTCAATTTCCGGAAGTTTAGCCGTATCAAGAAACAAAAGTCCGTCCTCCGGTTTAGCCACAGCGTATTCGGTGTAAGAAAAATTCCCCATTGCGTTCCTCCCTATTTCTTTGAATCTCATTTTATTTTACTCCCGCTTGCTCCGATTCCCACTTAGCTTCGCGCATTCGTAAAAATTCGGTAATAAAGTGAAGAATATAAGCTTGCATACCTTCAGTGTGAGTCGTCATTCTACTCGATTTCACTGTCGGCACAACCAAAACCGCATCTCCGTTTTGAGCCGTATATCCATTCGGCCGACCGACGATTCCAATTACTGAAGCTCCCACTGCCTTAGAAAAACCAACGGCTCTCACGATATTGGCAGAAATATTCCTAACTGCATCTCCGCCACCGACCGAAAGAACAAAGAGAACATCCTTGTTGCACATTCTCCAAACGGCCAGTTGCGCAACAAAAACCTCCTGCCAGCCTTCATCATTAGTGATCGCTGTCACAGTCGGAATATTGTCCGTTAGACAAATAGCCTGGATATTGGCCGATTTAAAGAGATCTCCGGTTGCATGAGCACCATTTCCGGCACCACCGCCCACTCCGCAGAAGAAAAGTTTTCCGCCACTATCCCTGCATTTTCTTATTATGTCGACCATTTGGTCCAGAATAGAAACTTGATCCATTATAAGTTTAGCGGTTTTTTCCATCTCGGCTAAACATTCTCTAAAAAAATGCTCTCCGACAGTTAAAGGTCTGATCATAATAAAGCTCCTTTCTACTCGCAATAGGCTATCATTGATCCGTGTTCCACAAAAGACCATGGAACTTCTTCCAAACCGAATTCTTTCATCTTGTCACGAAGATCGGATTTACTTTCTCCATTCACATAAAAAAGCCAAAAAGCACCGACTGTCCCCGCTCCGATGACCTTTCCGCCGATCGCACCGGCAATTTTCGCCTCTTCATAGACATCGTCGATGCCTTGGCTGGCCACATGATCGGAATAGAATTTCTTCGTTTCCCAGTGTTCATCAAGGTATTCTCCGAAACGCCTCGTGTTTCCGACGATTAAAGAATTCTGCTGTTTTAGACCGATTTCCTTTATCTTTTTCAGGTAATCAATCTTGCTAAAACTCCCCGAACCGGAGGCCAATCCTTGACTTTTAAGAGTTTCGTTCGCCGATTTCGGTCTGGCTAAGCCGGTGCCGAAAAGCATTAGATTCTCATTCAATTCAAAAACGGTTCTTTGATCAAGGTCAAGCGGATAAACATCAACATAGCCACTCCTAGTCACTTCAAAGGAAGTAATCCCTCCAAAAGCGGCAATATATTGATCTTGCTTTCCCGTCGCCGTTGACTTACACAAGTCATGCTCGATATAATAAGCTTCTTCCGCCAATTCTTTGCGAGGCAAATTGTCACCCTTCATAGCGTGAAGAATTTGAAGCAAATTAACAGTAATCGCCCCTGAAACGCCTAAACCGGAAGATCCGGGCACATCGGAAATAATGTTTAGCTCCAGCCCCTTCCCTCTCAGCCATTCGTTGGCTTTAAGGAAAAGTAGGCTTTCCCTAATAATACTATGGTTGATCTCTTCGATGTTCTCAACCATTTGAACCTTATCGGAGTATTTAGCAATCCAATGCTTGCTCCATCTTCGATTGACGGAAATTCTCACATAAAGAGAAATGGCGGCCGAAGTCCAATATCCACCTTCAAGCGAATAAAAAGACTCGATATCCGTGCCTCCGCCTCCCATAGAGAGACGCAAAGGCGCCTTGCCCAAAAGCATTCGGTACATGATTAGCCCCTTTCTTGTTTCTAAATATATTTGAACAAATTGTTAAAGAACTTTAATCTTATTAACTTAATAAGTGACCCCTAAAATAAGCATTTGTCAAGCAAAAAAGCCCACTTTTGAGTGAGCTTTTTATTTTCAATCAAGGAGATCCGTTAATTTTTTGATTCCCTCAAAAGAACCGATTTCTTGGAATACTTTAGGAGATTCGTAGCCGATTAGTTGATTTCTTTCGATCAGAAAATTAAAGTAGTGACCGATAGGAAAAGTTTTTTCCGTAATTTTATTCATCGTTTCTCTACGCAGAATATTTAGTCCATATTCAATGAATTTCATTGAGTCCGTGAAATTTTCTTTAGTGAACTCAATTATTCGGCCCTCTCTACTCATTGTGATCTGACTTTTTAAATTATCCTCCGGCCTGTTTCGATAGACTGTCATCAAGCCTTTCGCTTTGGATTCTTTGTAAAATTTCCAAACCGATTTCCAATCTATATCCAAGTAAGAATCACCGTAGACTACAAAAAACTCCTCTCTCAAACGATTCATCGCGTTTTTAAGCGCCCCTCCCGTGTCTAATTTCTCCTTTTCAATGGAATATTCGATTTTGATTCCGAACCTTCTTCCATCTCCGAAATAATCGGCAACCTGTTCCCAAAGATAACCCCCGCAGAAAACAATTTCTCCTATTCCGTTTCTTCTGCAAAGCGCTATTTGATGTTCGAAAAAAGGTTTTCCTTTTATGTCCACCATCGATTTGGGAATTTTTTCCGTTAAAGGATAGAGCCGAGTCGCCAAGCCACCAGCCAAAACTACCGCCTGCTTCTTCACTCTTCAATTCCTCCCTTCCAATATTTTAAATTATTTTAAAGAGCTTTTTGACTCTGCAACTTACCACAGATTTTAAAAATGTCCATAAACTTTTCCACCACCAATGAAAAATTAGTGTAGTTTTCAAAGTCTTCTCTTCCAAATTTTCGTGCATCTTTTTTTGTTGGATAATGAAAAAAGACCGGAGAAAAATCTTCGGTCTTAATTAAATTTTTAGCTTGAACAACTTACAAGCAATGCAATGAATTAACGGAGAGATCGTAATTTGGCGTCTCGTTGCCGTTTCTAGCCTCTTCTTCTCTAACGATTTTTACCGCATCGATAAGATCATAGGCGATAAAATCAGGGTGGCTGTGAAGATTTATCTCTTCTGCCGGATTCAGTAAGATCGTTCGACAACCAACCGATTTACCGGCAACAATGTCTTTCCAACTATCGCCGATCATCCAGGAACCCATCAATCTTACCCCGTAATCCTTAGCGGCTCGAAAAAGCAGACCGGGCTTCGGCTTTCGGCACTCACATTCTTTCAAGAAATCTATAAATCTTACTTGATTCGGATCCGGATGATGCAGACAAGAATAAATTCTCGTTAAATCTCCCCCCGCAGAAAAAACATGATCATAAATAGTTGCATTAATTTCAGCCAAATCATTAAAACCCATTTTCCCTTTAGCAATGCCGGGCTGGTTAGTCACGATAAAGACCAAAAAACCCATTTCATTGAATTCCCGAATACACTCGCCCGCAAAAGGAAAGATTCTCAGTTCCGACAACCTCAACGGTGACTCGGATCGGCCAAAACCATCTGTTCCGTTAGTTTCATTGACCGTTCCATCACGATCCAAAAAAATCGCTCTCGGAGCCCTCATTGCAAGCACCTCCTTTTAGCTTTCACCTGAAATATTTTAAAGAGCTTTTCCCTCTTATACTAGAAAGATTCTGGTTCGTAAAGACCAAAATTATTTTCTTTCCAAATTCACTTGACAAATCGGACACTTTTTTTGGGAGCAAGGAGTTCCTCTCTCGTGTTTTTCAGTATAACCGCATTCGGGACAGACACAATCCCCTTTCGGACCGCGATATTCACTGGTATTCTGTATTATTTTTCCCACATTTATTTTAATCTGGGACCTTCTCTGCCAGCCAAAACCCTTGCCCCAAGCCGACCTATAAAAAGAAGTTTCCGTGTCACTGTCTCGAATTTGAATTGCCACATATTTAAGATTGTCTATTTTCTTAATCAATTGATTTTTCAGTTGATCGGAGATTCTCGTCGCTTCTTCTACACTAAGACCTTTTGGCAGTTCAATTTCCAAATTAGCCGTAACACTGGATCCCTTTTTTTGGGTTTTGAGGCTACTGATTTTAACACCGTTCGCTTGAGCGATTATTTGAATTTCTTTTTCTACTTCTTCACCGGCAGAAGCATCCAGTAAGGAATCCGCCGCTTCTTTACCCAAGCTAAAAGACTCTTTAATAATGTAAATGCCAATCAGAAACGCCAAAAAAGCATCTGAATATACCCAATATTTACCGAGAATTAAACCGAAAAAAACCGCCAAAGAAACCAAAACATCGGCATAATCATGTGAACCGTCGGAGAGCAAGGTTAAAGAATTTTCTTTTTTTCCATAATAAATTTTAATTTTGGCCGTAATAAAATTAATCAAAGCGGAGACCAGCATAATGCCAAGGATTAAATAATCGATTTTGATTTTTTCCGGATTCAAATAATTACGGTAAGCATCGTAAATAATGCCAACACCGGTAGCAAAAAGAATCAAGGTTATTATCAAACCGCTCAAAACTTCAATTTTATAATGACCGTACGGATGTTTTGAGTCAGCCGGTCGATCTGAAGCTTTAATCCCGAAATAGCCAATAACAGAAGAAAATATATCCGTAAGAGAGTGAAAGCCCTCCGCCAAAACGGAAGCTGCATTGGCTAGATAACCAACTACTATTTTTGTTCCTGCCAACACAACATTAGCCAAGATTGAAAGAATCGCAATTTTTTTCTTCATCGATACAATTTAAAATTATTCGAGGTTATTTTGAATATATGCCCAATTGTTTAGCCTGTCAACCCAAATTTGACAGAACATCATTATGGGTTTATATTCATAATATAATTACACTTAAAAAGAAAGGGGGTGGAAAAAATGCCAAAACTAGATGGAACAGGTCCGACCGGACAAGGATCAATGACCGGCAGAGGCATGGGAAGATGCGGTAGCGGTGCGGGGCGCGGTTGGAATTGTCAAGGAATGGGTAGAGGCTTGGGTCGAAGATTTATTTCTCCCAAAAACGAGCTATCTTCCCTGGAAGAGGAGGAAAAATATCTCGAAGACCAGCTAGCCATAATCCGAGAAGAAAAAAAATCTTTAATGGAAGATTCAGGTAAATAACCTCGAGCCAAAATTATAGCCTCTCATATTCAAGAGGCTCTTTGGCTTTAATAAATTTTTAAATATTTCGTATGCCTCGTCCAAAACTTTGTCGCAGAATTTTATTTGACCCCAATATCACTTATTTCAAACCCCAGGGCGTGCCTATGCGAGAATTGGAGGTCGTCGAGCTGGAGCAAGAAGAAGTTGAAGCTTATCGTTTAAGATATATCGAGAATCTGGAACAGAAGGAGGGCGCCGAGAGAATGTCCACTTCGCAAAGCACATTTCAAAGAATCCTGGTCTCCGCTCAACGCAAAATTGCTGACGCCCTCGTCAACGGTAAAGCTATAAAAATTATTAAGTAAATATAAAATGAAAATCTTAAAATTCGGAGCTGTTTGGTGCTCCGGCTGTTTAGTCATGAAACCCCGATGGCAAGAAATAGAGGCGGAAAATCCTTGGTTAGAAACAGAATACTACGATTTTGATATTGATAAAAAACAAGTAGAAAAATATAAAATTGATGAAACTTTGCCAACTTTTGTTTTTATCGACAAACGGAACAAAGAATTTTTAAGGTTAGAGGGAGAAATCGAAAAAGAAAAGCTAATCGAACTAATTAATCAAAATAAAAATCGCTAAAAATGAAAAAAGAAATTATCGGGGCGCTAATCTTTATTTTTTCAGTTTTTATTTTTAATATTGCTCAGGCGGAAGAGAAAATTAAGGGCTACTTATTCTACGGCGAAGGGTGTCCTCATTGTGCCAAAGAAAGGGAGTTTTTCAGCTTAATCGAAAAAGATTACCCCTCTCTTGAGTTGAAAAGTTTCGAAATTTATCACAATTCAAAAAATGCTAACTTGATGAGTTTAATAGCCGAAAAAATGCAAATCGGCATGAGCGGTGTACCTTTTTTAGTGATTGGAGACAAACACTTTGTTGGTTATAATGAAGAAATAACTGCATTAGAAATAAAAAAAGCCATTGAAGAGTGCCTGAAGGGTAGTTGCCCCGATCCGGTAGCCGATATTATTGAAAACAAATCGGAGACGAGTTCAATTGATATTGTCGAGCCAAAAGCCGAAACTTTGTCTGAACCGAAACCTCAAGAAAATAATCAAAAAGAGATAAACCTTCCTCTGATTGGGACGGTTAATCCGGCCGAAATTTCTTTACCTGTTTTGACGATTCTGGTTGGAGTATTGGACGGTTTTAATCCTTGCGCCATGTGGGTTCTGCTCTTTTTAATCAGTCTGCTTTTGAGAGTAAAGAGCAAAAAAAGAAGATGGGTGTTGGGAACAGCTTTTATAGTTGCCTCCGCCTCGGTTTATTTTGTTTTTATGTCCGCATGGCTGAATCTTATTCTCTTTATCGGTTTTATTTTTTGGATCAGGTTAATTATCGGTCTCCTAGCTCTTTTTGGTGGAGCTTACAATATCAAAGAATTTCTCTTTAACAAAACAAGCGGTTGTAAAGCTTCAAGCAACGAAAAAAGAGAAAAAATCTTCAAAAAAATTCGTTCGGCTATTGAAGAAAAAAGTTTTTTGCTCGCTCTTGGCGGAATAATTTTACTCGCTTTTTTGGTTAATTTAATTGAGCTCGTCTGTTCCGCCGGTCTACCGGCCGTCTACACTCAAGTTTTAGCGCTAAATCAAATGACTGCCTGGCATTATTACGCTTATATTTTAGGCTACATTTTCTTTTTTATGCTGGACGATTTGTTTGTCTTTTTTGTCGCCATGACTACGCTGGAGATGACGGGAATAACAACAAAATACTCCCGTTACGCCAGACTGGTCGGCGGTTTAATTATGTTAACTCTGGGGATTTTGTTTCTCTTTAAACCCGAATGGCTCAGCTTTAGTTAAGCAAAGTTAGAAAGAAACTTTATCTTATCAGAATTTTTTTGTGGACTCGAGGGGATTCGCCCAGTCATTCGACTGGGCGCCGGGTCG
>CALFZX010000013.1 GCA_937952315.1 uncultured bacterium | reverse complement strand
AATATCTTTGGAATCCAATTGTTGTTTAGAGATTTTAAAATATTTTTCCAGTTAAAATATAGATTATTTTTTTCTAATTCATCAATGTGGAAGCTGTTTTTTATTTTTTTTTCTCCTAATTTTATATTCCCATTTTTAATATTTTCTTGCCAAAAAGATCTTGCGATTTTAATCTCCGAAGAAAAAATATCTCCATTCTGAAAATCCAAAAATCTTTTATCGAAAAGCAATTTCCAATTTTTTGTTATAAAAGAATCCAGTCTTTTTTTGGCCGTATAGATTGAGGGTTTCATAAATTTTTCATTTCTCGAAAAACAGTTCCGAGAACTCCGTTGATAAAACGACCGGAGGAGTCGCTGCCGAAAGATTTGGCAATTTCTATGGCTTCGTTTATGGCAACCTTGGGGGGAACCGCCTCGGGATCACTAAAAATAAGTTCATATATTCCCAGCCTGAGAACATTCCGATCTACCATGTTAATTTGATCAATCGGCCATTCCGGAGCGGCTTTTTCAATCATGGAGTCGATAATCTTCTTTTTCTCCAGTACGCCAAAAAAAAGACTTTTAATAAATTCAGCCTGCTCTTTTTCCTCAAGGTTTTGGATATTTTTATCGAAAATCTGAATCGGTTCAAGTTTTTTTAGCTTGAAATTTTGAAAATCTAACTCAAATAATGATTGGAAAACGACAAATCGAGATCTTCTTCTTGACATTCTTTAAGTAAAGAGCTTAATAAATTAAAATTACCTATTTCAATTTCTTTTTACCGCCAACCTTGTTAATCATATCAACAACTTCCCTTCCCTTGTAAAAACCGCAAACGGGACAAATGTTATGAGCTAGCTTTAAATTTCCACAATGTGAACACTTAACCAATTTTTTAACCTCGATCTTTTTATTGGCTCTTCTTCTTCTGGTTCGGCCTTTGGAATTTTTTTGCTTTGGGACTGCCATGAAAAACTATTAAATTATAAATCGGATGATTAAGATTTAAACTATAAAAAGAAGTTAGTCAATTTATTTGACATTATCAATGCCTGTCTCTAATCTTTAATTAAAGAATATATTTTCTATTTGTTTTTTATCATGGATTTTTTTCTAAAAAATGGCAAACTTCAAAAAATTATAGCGATTTTCTCTCTGGCGATTTTAATAGTGTTGATCGGATTGCCTTTGCTTTGGGGTTTGGACAGGGTTCCGCCCAGAGTTTTTTTTATGGGAAATAATTTTTCCGGATCCCCTTTGAATAAAATAGAAGACGAAATTGAAGAAAAAATTGATAAAAAATATAAAGAAAGTCTCTTCTTGGTTTTTGACGGAAAGAGAAGCGAAATAAAAATAAAAGACGCCGGTCTTAATATCAAAAGTCGAGAAACGGCGGAAAACCTTGCCAAATCGATGGGCGCCGGGGGTTCTAAAGTTAAGAAGATTTTAATTTTTTGGGAATCTTTAGTTTTCGGTTTCAATGTTCCTCCTTTTTATGATTTTCAATTTACCGAATTGACGGAAAATATAAAAAATCAATATAAAATTAATTTTTTTGAGAGCAAAGATGCGGAATTAAAAATCGAAAACGGTAATCTGGTTGTCTATCCGGCGGTTTCCGGCCTCGGTCTGGACAGTCTTTTTTTAAGTGCTCAGATGGTGGAGCTTCTGAAGGGAGGAAATAAAAAAAATATGAATGAAATCGAAGTGAGGTCGATTGTTCTGGAGCCGGGCGTTTCGACTGAGGAAGCTAAAAAAATGAAAGATAGAGTGGATGATTTACTCGCCTACCCATATGTTTTTAAGGCCTCGGGCTATGAAAGCAGAATTTTGAGAGAAACACTTCTTTCCTGGTTAAGTTTTCAAAAAAAGCAGAACGAAAATTTAGAAATAAAACCCCAAAATCAAAATTTTAAGGAAATAACCAATATATCGCTTTCGGGTAAAAGCTTTTTGGATTCAAAAAACAGATATATTTTGAGTCTGGAAGTCGATGAAGCGGAAATAAAGAGATTTTTAGCGCAAGAAGTTGAAAATAAAATATTCAGAGAAAAAAAAGATGGGGTTTTGGCTTTTGTTGACGGTCAAATAAAAGAAGAAGTTCCCTCTCAGAGTGAAATTAATATCGACGAAGAGATTGCCGTGCAGAAAGTAGTTGAAGCTTTCAGAAGTAAAAAGTATTTTATAGATTTACCGATTAAAGAGGTCCATCCAAACCTTTCTTTGGCTAAAGTTAAAGAGCTGGGAATCGACAACTTAGTGGCTCAAGGAGAATCCAATTTCGCCGGATCTCCCACTAACCGTCGTCATAATATTAGAGTCGGAGCCGGTAAATTCAATGGAGTAATTATTCAAAAAGATGAGGAATTTTCATTTGTAACCACTCTGGGGCCAGTGGATAAGAGTACGGGTTATTTGCCGGAGTTGGTAATCAAAAAAGATAAAACTATTCCGGAGTATGGCGGTGGGATGTGCCAAGTTTCCTCAACCGCTTTTAGGGCGGCGGTCAAAGGGGGGCTCAAAATAACGGAAAGGCAAAATCATGCTTATCCGGTTCAATACTATGCTCCACAGGGTACGGACGCCACTGTTTATATTCCCAAGCCGGACTTGAAATTCGTGAATAACACTCCCGGTCCCATTTTGATTCAAACCCGAATGGAGGGTAATTTGTTATTTTTTGATTTTTTCGGTAATTCGGACGGCCGCATAGTTGAGCTTGAGGGGCCGAGGGTCTGGGACAAAAAATCAGACGGTTCGATGAAAACCGAATGGATTCAGAAAGTTTTTGATAAAGATAAAAATCTAATGTTTGAAAAAAGTTTCTTAAGCAAATACGAATCTCCTTCCAAATATCCTCATCCGGAAGATGAGAAACCGCCGGAAGATAAAAAGAAGAAAAAGAAAAACTAGTTAGATGTGCAAAGTTTTGCTTTTCTCCAATCGAAATGGCGGACCGGGCGTGTCCCCATCCCGATGAGGGAAATACAATTAAAAAACTAAAGAAGCTCTTTAAGATGAGGGGCAAGGAGTATACAGGGGCGGGCCGAGACCCACCCGATCATGGTTCGTAGATCTTGGAATGTATAAAGTAACAAGGGACAAGGGGCAA
>CALFZX010000012.1 GCA_937952315.1 uncultured bacterium | reverse complement strand
AACAACTTGCATGGGATTTTTTTATTCTTAACTTTTTAATTTTTAGGCGAAAAAAACAAAAAGTCAAAAAAATAAATCTATACTTAATTTAAGCAATTTCCTCTTCCCCTAGTTTTTATTTGGGGGTAGAGTGAAAAGAAGCAATTTTAAAAATTAATTAAACTTTGATGAAAGTTGAATTTACAAAAGAACAATTTAAAAATTTAATGAAGTTAGTTTATTTGGGCAACTGGGTAGCTAACGCCACCCGGACAGAAGACAGAATTGAAAAATATGAAAAAATAGAAAATTATATATATTCTTTTGCCAAAGATTTTGGATTAGAAAAATATGTCGAAAGTGAGGAGGCCTCCAAAGAAAAATTTTATCCAACTATATTTTTTGAAGAAGGAACGGATGTCAATAAATTAATTGAAGAATACGACAATGAGCTTTTTTGGGCAGAATTATCTGACAGATTGGGATCGAGGGATTTCTATAATAAATATTCTGAAAAGGAGCTGAAAAAGATGACTGCTGAAGAAAGATTTGTAAAAAGGGAAAACCATGTTGGATTTTGGGAGGAGGAGTTTTATAAGAATGGAATAGAAAGAATAGTAGTTCGAAATAACTAACCAATAAATTTTAAAAATTTAGAACAATTGTCTTTCCTCCAAAAAGTTTTTTAATAAAATATAATCATGGAAAAAATCCAACGGGCTACTCAAAGTGTAAAAAATATAAATCACGATTTTGAGATTTTAAAGCAAAATTTTCCGCACTGTTTTGATAAAAACGGTGATTTTGATTTTGAAAAATTCCGCAAAGAACTTTCAAAAAATGAGGTTGATTTTTCCAAAGAAAGTTACGGTATGGACTGGCTTGGCAAAAGCTACGCTCGGCTAATCGCGACCGACTCGGCCAAAACCTTGCTCAAGGAAGATACGAATTGGAATAGCCAAGAGGCAAACGAAAGCTCCGAAAACCTGCTCTTAAAGGGTGACAATCTAGAAGTTCTAAAGCATCTTTCCAACGCCTATCATGAAAAAATAAAAATGATCTACATCGATCCGCCCTACAACACCGGGTCGGACGGTTTTGTCTATGAAGATGACAGAAAATTTACTGTTGAACAATTTTCCGAGCTCGCCGGCGTGGAGGAGGAGCAAGCCAAAAAAATCTTGAATTTCGTCAACAGCAAAAGTAATTCCCATTCCGCCTGGCTGACCTTTATGTATCCGAGACTCTACATCGCCAAGCAGCTCCTCCGAGACGATGGCGTGATTTTTGTAAGCATCGACGACAATGAGGTGGCTCAACTTAGAATTTTAATGGATGAAATTTTCGGCGAGGAAAATTTTGTAGGACAGATTATTCGTCAATCGAAAGTTGGCGGAGGCTCAGATTCGAAGTTTTTTGTTAAAGAACATGAATAT
>CALFZX010000011.1 GCA_937952315.1 uncultured bacterium | reverse complement strand
ATTCATTATATCACATCTATCTAATACACTTGTCCAGTAGATGGGGACATTATAGTATTAAAAATAAAAGCAGAAAGAAAAGATGAAATTTTTTTGCTTCTGTCGTTCTTTAGCCTACTATATAATCAAAATACCTAGTATATTTTTTTGCGAAAGAAAAAAAGATGGGCTACGATTTGGCATAAGTTATTTTTGCCGTTGTAGCTCAGTTGGTAGAGCAACTCCATGGTAAGGAGTAGGTCGCCGGTTCAAGTCCGGCCAACGGCTCAGAAACAAACGGAGCGTAGCATAGTTGGTTAATGCGCAGGGCTGGGGGTCCTGAGACCGCAGGTTCGAATCCTGCCGTTCCGACCGAAACGGAGATTATACAGAATATTTCTCCGTAGGGGCGGACCCGTGTGCTTGCCCCGTACCGCATGGTTTGGGGTCCGCCCTGATTAAAAATACAGGACTTGTAGCTCAGTTGGTTACCCGCCTGCCGGCAGGCAGGGAGCGCGACGTTCACATAGAGAAAAGAAGTAAAATATATTTCAAGAGGGTGATTAGCTCAGTTGGTTAGAGCGTACGGTTCACATCCGTAAGGTCGCAGGTTCGATTCCTGCATCACCCACTACATTTTGGAGAGGTCGCATAGTTGGTCTATTGCGCCGGTTTCGAAAACCGGTATACCGCAAGGTATCGAGGGTTCGAATCCCTCCCTCTCCGCTCAAAAAATAATCAAAATAAAATGAAAAAAAAATTCTTCTCCCTATCGTTGCAGTCGTCCTCGTCGTCTTAATCGGAGTACTTTTTTGGCTGAAACAAAGATCGGCTAATCCGATACCGGAAATTTACGCCCCTGCCGTTAACCAAAATTCTTCTTCAGAAATACAAAATCCTGGCCAAACCCTTCCTACAAATACAAACCCCAACCCTCCTCAAGGAGAGACGATTGAGAACAAGCCTACCGTCTCGCCGGACGACCAACCTCCCATTGTCGGCGACGATCGAGACGAACACGATTGCATCGGCTCCGCCGGCTACACCTGGTGCGAATCAAAAGAAAAATGTCTCCGCCCCTGGGAGGAAGAGTGTGAGTAGAGATTCTGTCCAACGATAAATGTAAAATTTAAATATCAAAATGGAAAATGACAATTAAAAATGCAAACATTTTCCTATTATTTTTTATTTTACATTGTCATTTTGATTTTTGATTTTTACATTTTAAACTAACCCGCTTCTCCTCTCAAAAACCCCTTTCTCTTTGTCTCTGGCAACCTTTCAATGGCGTAACGTAGCATAGTGCGAGGCATTGATTGATAACGAGGAAGGAGAAATTCTTCCAAGGTTTTTTCGTCAATGCGTTTACCCACTTCTCGCAACATCCAGCCGACTGCCTTGTGAATTAAATCTTCTTTGTCTTTTAGCAATTTTAAAGCTAGACGGGATGTCACATCGCTACGACCTGCCCGAATAAATTCAAAAGTGGCCAGAATGGCAATTCGCCTTTCCCAAAGATTGTGCGACACTACCAACTTGTCCAGAATTTTTATTTCTTTCTCTTTTTTATCCAACAAATATTTGCCGACAATGTTCGGAGCGGACAGATCAACCAAATCCCAATTATTTATTCTCTGAGCATTTTTCAAATAAAATTCAAAAATTTTTTTTCGTTCCGGAAGAGTGACCTTGCCAAATTTTCCAATTAAAATAAACAGTGCCGTTAAACGGTATTCATGAATTGGACTTTGTAATAATTCATTAATCTCCTCAATTTCCAAATCAGCATATTTTTTAGCTAATTTGCGCTGAACAGGCACTTTTACCCCCAAAAAAACATCGCCCTCGCCGTATTGGCCCGGTCCCGTCTTGAAAAAACGACTCAAAATCTTTGCCTGCTCTTTATTGGCCAACGCTTTGAAATCTTTTTTTATCTCCAAAAATCCGCTCATTTGTTTTTTAAAAATATTATTCTATACTCAACATAAACAACTTATATAAATTAAAATGGAAAAAAAGAAAAAACCAAAAGAACCAATATTTGAGACTTTAATAAGTATTTACAGGGGAAATTATAAGAATATTTCTTTTAAAAAAATATCTTTGTCCGGCTTTCAACTTTTTATCATTCTGAACATTTGTTTTTTGATTTTAGTTTTTATATTATTCTTAATTTTGAACAGAAGACAGTACTAGCAGATATCTCCTGATGATTAACCTTGGATTACAATCTGACCCGACGACTAAAAAGGTATGCCCGAAGAATTTAACCGTGTTCTGTAGAAAAAGTTTGTCGACTATTACTTAAAAATAGATTACAGTATTAAAATATTATTCTATATTAAATATAAGTAACTTATATAAATTAAAATAAAAAAATGAAAAAAATCTCCGAATTTTTTCTCTCCGCTTGGATTCCGCTCGTTAATGCCGGCAATGTTTCTCAAGATGGTTGGGGGACCGAAACCATCGGTCAAGAAACTAATATGTCCGGCACTTCCATCGAACAAGTTTTGCTGAATTTCAGCAGTTGGTCGATTACTTTGATCGGCATTCTCTGTGTCGTTGTTTTTGTTTATGCCGGCTTCACCTATTTGACCGCGCAGGGAGAAAACGATAAAATTCAACAGGCAAAGAAAATCATGACTTACGCCCTTGTCGGTGTGGTTGTAGCTTCGCTCGGACTAGTCATCGTCAAAACAGTCAGCGGTATTCTCGGTACCGGTCAAAATAGCACTGTCTCAATCCAGACCAAGCCGATAGCTGAATTAGCCAAAAAAGCTGAAAAAGACGGTATTCATAAGGCAAAGTTACCAAAAAATACAAGTTTGGCCGAATTGGAATCTGCTCTTAAAAATTTAAAAGAGGGAGAGACTATTTCTTTCGAAGTTTCTGGCTCCGACAAACAGACAGAAGGAACATCGAGGATTGTCGCTTTCAGAAAAGAGTCGGGAAAGATTAAAATAATTGAAAATAACAGTCAAACAATAAATGAATTAAAAAACAATCAAGCCTCTTTTAACTTTATTAATAGTGCACACGCCTTGACTAAACTACCGGTAGATGTTTCAGCGCCTCCGGGAGACAATTGCACCCTCAATGCAAACAGGGAGTGGGTGTGTGGCTCGGGCATTGCAACTGTTGAAGTCTCGAACACAGATTTGGAAATGGAAGAAATCCGAAGTTTACTGCTTATGATTTTAGAATTGCTTGAAACTAACCTACCGATTATTTCTACTATCGAAAACCCCATTTTAAGTGATAATGTTTGTTTCAATCAACAAGCTTGCATAGAAGCGGGTGGCACTTTCACGGGAGAAATTGCTCGACCGGTTGCTTCCACCGATGAGTGCTTTTGCGTCTTCAATATGACTCAACCTAATCCGATTCTTGAGGAGACTGATCGAGATCGATGTCAAAGATCCGGAGGCACTTGGTTTGAGATGATGGACGCTCCACAATATGATTACTGCAGTTGCCCGGGTGATTCGGAGTTTGCCAAAGCGCCACACGAAAGAACCTCCTATCCCAAATTTTGTTCCGGAGGATCCCCAGCTCCGACAGCCACAACCGGACCTTCAGAAGCTCCCGATAATGAAATGCCTTCTATCGAAGACGAAACGGCTTGTAAAAACGCCGGTGGAGAATGGATAAGAGCTTTTTTGGTTAGTGGAGGAATGAATGAATACTGCTCTTGCCCGAAAGAAAAAATAATCAGTGGAAATAAATGCGTTGCTAAAGCTGCAACACCCGCTCCCACCGCTCCTACTCCTGCGCCCGCCCCCACCGCGCAAACCAAATGTACGAACTCCGGAGGAACTTGGGCTTTTAATCCCGTCCCCAATTCAAGCACCCCTCAGACGGGAACTTGTACTTGCCCAACGAACAAGATTTTAAAAAATCAAGAATGCGTTGTCGACCCATGCAAGGTTGCTTCTGCCTGTATTAAATCCGGAAAGATATTCAGAGAAGACCATGGATGGACCGGTTGTCGCTGTGTTGAACTGGGGATCGAGCAACTCAGCAAAGCAATGTGTACCAAAATGAATATGAACTGGAAGTGTAAAGAAGCCACCTCAAAATCAAAAAATTCAGGCTGTTGCGAATTTTTTAGAATGTAAAATGTAGGATATTTAGATAAAAACGCTTTCGGTAAAATAGATCGAAAGCGTTTTTTATTTGTACTCAAATTGCTTGTCGGGGTACTGGGACTCGAACCCAGAACCTCCTGCTCCCAAAGCAGGCGCCCTAACCAATTAGGCCATACCCCGAGAAAGAAGAACTGCAACTTTTTTATCACAATAAAAGCAATTAGACAATCTTAACCTTGTTTGGTATAATTTCAGTGTCGATTAATTATTTAAAATAAAACAATGACAGAGAATAAACAAATTTTTAAATGTGAGCTGTGCGGTAATATTGTTGAAGTCGTTCATAACGGTCAGGGAGAGCTTGTTTGTTGTGGCAAACCAATGGTTTTGCAAATTCCAAAAAATGAAGAAGAAGGATTAACGGAAAAACATTTGCCCATTATCGAGAAAACTGAAACCGGCTCAAAAGTAAAACTGGGTTCCATACCTCACCCCATGGAAGAAAATCATTACATCGAATGGATTGAAGTGGAAACCGAAGATGGCAAGAAATGTCGAAAGAATCTAGTCGCCGGAGAAGCTTCCGAAGTCAATTTTGCCAGCCAGGACATCGTATCTGCTCGAGCCTATTGTAATGTTCATGGTCTTTGGAAAGTTTAAATCGAAATTTTAATTTAAAAATTGATGAAAAAAAGTATTCTAATTATTGCCGTAGGAAAAAGAAGAGATGTCGCCGTTGAAATTCAAAAAATTCTGACAGCTGGTGGTTGTTGCATCAAAACTCGACTGGGCATTCATGACGGAGTAGGAGACAGTTGTTCGGAAGAAGGTTTGATCATTTTGGAACTGGTCGGCGCGACCAAAGACAAAAAGGCATTAGCCGAAAAACTCGACGCCCTCTACGCCGTCCGCACCAAGTTAATAGAAATCTAAGATTTTTTATAGACTAACCCTTAACTAAAAATTATGTCCATCAAAGACACTCAAACCGAAAAAAACTTGTTAATCGCATTTTCCGGGGAATCACAAGCGCGCAATCGCTACAATTATTTTGCCGGCGTGGCCAAAAAAGAAGGCTACGAGCAGATTTCAGCTGTTTTTGCTGAAACGGCCGACAATGAAAAAGAACACGCTAAGCGCCTCTTTAAGTTTCTTGAGGGCGGAGAGATTGAAATTCAAGCTTCTTTCCCTGCCGGAACTATTGGCGACACCGCTTCAAATTTGAAGGCTTCCGCCGGCGGTGAGCATCATGAATATGAAAGCATGTATCCCGAGTTCGCTGCTAAGGCGGAAGAAGAGGGTTTTCCGGAAATAGCTAGGGTGATGCGCAGTATCGCTCGAGCGGAAATGGGCCACGAAGAAAGATTTTTGGGCCTGCTCCAAAACTTGGAAAACGGTACTGCCTTCAAGAAAGAAGCAACAACCACTTGGCGTTGTCGAAATTGTGGCTATATTCACGAAAATCCGGAAGCTCCGCAAGAATGTCCCGCCTGCGCCCATCCGCAAGCCTATTTCGAAATGATCTGCAAAAACTGGTAAAAAATCACAAATTAGACTTTCAATAAATAATTTTTTAAGTCTAAAAATGATCGAGAAGGGAGGTGAGAAAAATGGATGAAGAGAAAAAAAATAAGACCGATTGGCCGGGATGGATTACTTTTGTTTTAGTGATCGTGGGCGCTCTAAATTGGGGTCTGGTCGGATTGATTAATCTCAATTTAGTTGCTTCTATTTTTGGAGATGGAACTTTTTTGGCCAGAGTGGTTTATTCCTTAGTCGGTCTTTCCGCTATCTATCTTTTACTGCTACCTCCAAAAATTGGCAAGTAATTTAGGCTAGGATTCGGCTTCCCAAGATTTGCCGGTTTATTATAGTCTTTATTGGCTATTTTTATAGTGTTTAGTTTTGAGTTTAAAAATTATCTGCCGACAAGTAATTGTCTGTCAGTTTTTTGTTTATGAAAGAAGAAAAAATTCTACTCAAGGGCAGAGAATTTGTCTGCCAAATGAAAAAATACAGAACTTCAAGAAGTATCAAGCTAATGGTTTCTTCCGGCAACATAATAAAAATGACTTTGCCGGTATATGTTAGTTTCAAAAAAGCCAAAGAATTTTTATTGGCCAACCTGACCTGGCTGGAAAAAAAAATCCGGGAGGAGATTCCTTTTTCCGACTCCAAGGAAGAGTACAAAAAATTCAAGACGGGCGCTCGACGCATCATCACCGAAAGGGTGGGGGAGATGAATAGATTCTATAATTTCTCCTTTCAAAAAATTTCTATTCGCAATCAGTCCTCTCGCTGGGGAAGTTGCTCCTCGAGCGGAACACTGAGTTTTAATTACAAAATAGCTCTCCTGCCCAGAAAATACACCGATTATATTATTGTCCACGAGCTTTGTCACCTTAAAGAGATGAATCATTCTTCTCAATTCTGGAAACTCGTTGAACAAAAAATCCCCAACTACAAAGAAATTCGCCGCGAACTGAAAAAAATGGCCATCGTCTAGTCGACTGGCAATCACATAAAAAAGCCAAACAATCATTGACAAATTGTTTATCTGTGGCATTATCGGGCATTATCAAGTTCTTTAAAATTCCCATTAGCTTAGAGAAAGGAGATTCTAAATGGCTCGTAAAATTATTCGCGTAGCTAACGGCACCGATCTTAAAATCACTCAAGAAAGTTTGAGGCTGAAAAAAACTGCGAAATACTATTTGAATGTTCAAAGGGTAGGGGAAAAAATTTTTGTCTTTATAATCATTGAAGATGTCGTTGATGGAAAAACCAGTTATTTTTCATTGGAATTTAAACCCCCTTTTGGTAAAAACGGAATTACTCTTGATAATAGCGGAATTTTAGATCTTCCTTCCGGAGAAAAAATTTTTACTGGAGACCCCTCAAGGAATAGGCTGAAAGAAAAAATTAGGAACAACACTTCCGTTTGCTTTGATTTTACAAGTATAAAAGGATTTCTAATTATTTATTTGAAATCCCTCCACTCAAAGAAAAAACTGCTCACAGCCAAAGCTCCTCTTAAAGATATTGGTTCTTTTTTGGAGGTGGAAAATGAAAAAACCTAAAAGAGATAAGAGGAGTTTGACTAACGAACAATTATTATGCCCCTTTTATAATGAAGAAATCTTCGACTGCAAGAAGAGAACCGAAGCTATTAAGGAATGGGAAAAAATATTTTTGGTTGAGGAAGTGTGGGGAGCCTCAGTCCTACCAGACTTTAATCAAAAATAAGACAATAAAATAATCCGAAGCGGAGAATCTCTTGATTCCTCCGCTTTTTTTGACAAAAAAATTAAAAAAGCGCCTAATTTAAACAGTTTTTTGTTCTTTGAAAAAATCAAGGAGGGAACAATGGGCGATTTAATTTTTCTGATAGAAAGAAGGAAGAATCCTAAAGAAAAAGCTCTCAGTTTGACCCAAATGATAGAAGAATTTTCTCGAGAACGCTCAAGAGTTGATTTGAAGAAGATTCGCGAAACTAAAACGCTGAGTCCTGAAAAATTCAAAAAAGCTCTTGAATTGAAAATTTATCAAAGTATAGTAGAGCAAAGAAAAATCGAAAGGGAAAATTTTCTTTGTTCCGCCTACATAGCCGATTTGCTCACTGATATGATTCATCCGGAAAAAGTTGAAAGTTGGTCGGGAATTGATTATTTAATTCGTTACGAAAAAGAAAAAAACACGATTCTTCTCAAAAAGGGAGCGGATATTTGTTTCTTTTATTATGCCTATTTTCTTGATCAAAATATAGCTCAGATTAAAATAACCAAAGATATTGGTAGTCGACTCTACTTTTTACTTTATTACGCAGAGTCTTCCGCTGTCGCCTTCTACATGGGAAAAAATTTTCCTTTTATGGGAAAAATCGCTCACCAATCGCTAAAAGAAATTTAGCTGATTAACTTTAAAACAAAAGTTCGGAATATTTCCGAACTTTTTTCATTTACCAATTTGTTTTTGCGGTATATAAAACCGATAAATGATTATTTTAAAAGCCGAAAAAAATCCTAAAAATCCTCTCTGAGACTTATTATTTTAAAAAATTATGTTTAAAGTTTATTCAAAATTCGCTCCGGCCGGCGACCAACCCAAGGCAATTGCGCAGCTGGCTGAAGGAATCAAAAAAAATCTGAAATTTCAAACTTTGCTTGGAGTGACCGGATCGGGGAAGACTTTCACGATAGCCAAACTAATCGAGGCCGTTCAAAAGCCGACATTGGTCATCGCTCACAATAAAACCTTGGCCGCTCAATTGACGCAAGAATTTCGCACTTTTTTTCCCAAAAATGCCGTTGAATACTTTGTTTCTTATTACGATTATTACCAACCGGAAGCGTATATACCCGGTACGGATACCTATATTGAAAAGGAGGCTCAAATTAATGACGAGATAGATCGCCTCAGGCATTCCGCCACCTCCTCCTTGCTTTCTCGTCGTGATGTCATCGTTGTCGCTTCAGTTTCCTGCATTTACGGATTGGGATCTCCCGAATTTTACGAAAATATTTCACTAAATTTTCAAGTCGGCCAATCAATCGATCGGGAAAAAACCATTCAACAGCTGGTGGATAATCATTTTGATCGCTCCGATCTTTTGAGCCGCGGAAAATTTCGCGTTCGCGGAGAAAATTTTGAAATCGTGCCAACGGGCAGAGAAGTGGTCATTCGCATAAAAGCCAGAAACGGTCGCATCGAGGAAATTTCCGAATACGATCTTTTTTCTCACCAAGAGCTGGGTTCTCTTGAAAAAGCTTTAATTTATCCGGCCAAACATTTTGTCGTTCCGGAACCGGTCATCAACGAATCGCTTCTGGCCATCCGTCAAGAAATGAAGGAACAGATAAGATTTTTTAAAAGCCGAAAAAAAATTTTGGAGGCGGAACGAATCCGACGCAGAACCCTTCAAGATCTTGAGATGATCAAGGAAATTGGCTACTGCAACGGCATTGAAAATTATTCGCGCTATCTTTCCGGCCGACAAAAAGGCGAGTCTCCCTACACGCTGATCGATTATTTTCCCAAAGATTTTTTGATGGTCATCGACGAATCCCATGTCACCGTTCCTCAAATCGGCGGTATGTATGAAGGCGACCGCTCTCGCAAAAAGACTTTGATCGAAAATGGTTTTCGTCTGCCCAGCGCTCTCGATAACCGTCCACTGCAATTCAAAGAATTCGAGGAAAAAATCGGCCAATTGGTTTTTACTTCCGCTACTCCCGCCGGCTACGAAAAGGAAAAATCCGAACTTGTAGTGGAGCAAATTATTCGCCCCACCGGACTGATTGATCCGGAAATCGAAGTTCGTCCGGCTACCGACCAAATAAAAAATGTTATTACCGAAATTGAACTCAACAACTCAAAAGGAGAGAGAACGCTGGTCACCACTTTAACCAAAAAAATGGCGGAAGATTTATCCGCCTTTTTGCGTGAGAAAAAAATTAAATCCAGCTATATTCACTCCGATGTTGACACCCTTGAGCGAATTAATATTTTGACTAAGTTACGAAAAGGTGATTTTGATGTTTTGATCGGAGTAAATTTACTTAGGGAAGGCCTTGACTTGCCGGAGGTTTCTTTAGTCGCGATTTTAGACGCCGACAAGGAAGGGTTTCTCCGCAATGAAACCTCGCTTATCCAAACAATCGGTCGCGCCGCCCGTAATGTTTCCGGCCGCGTCGTTCTCTACGCGGATAGCGTCACCGGCTCCATGAAGCGCGCTATCAAAGAAACAGAAAGAAGACGCCAAAAACAGCTCGCCTACAATCTCCAAAACAATATCACCCCGCAGACCGTCAAAAAACAAATCAAATCAATCACCGACAGCGGAACCGCCCTCAGCCGAAACAAAGATTTCACCCGACTGGCCAGCTTGGAAAATATCGGCAGTTACATCAAACAGAGAGAGGCGGAAATGAAGGAAGCAGCTCGCAACTTGGAGTTCGAGAAGGCCGCCTTCATCCGCGACGAAATCGGAGAGTTGCGCAAACTGCAAAAAGAAAAATAGATTGAAAAAAACAAAAAAGATGCTAGAATAAAGCTGTAATATTTATTTTTGGCGATCTAGATGGATTTAAAGAGCTTCATCGAAAAAAGAAAATATTTGGTCTGGGATGTTAAGGATCCGAAAAAGCTCAGCCCCTCTGCCGTTGTCGAAGCCTGTCTTAAATATGGGGACTGGAAAGATTTCCAAGCACTGACAAGGATATTAGGGGTCGAAAAAATCGCTTCCATCTTTAAAAACCAGACTAGCAAAAAAAGATGCAACTATTCGGCTCGAACCAAAAACTTTTTTACTCTTTATTTTGCTAAAAATGCACCAAGAAATTCTTAGTCGCGAGCAAAAACAAGTTCTTCCCTTAATTAAATATTTTTATCCCGACTTTTATTTGGCTGGCGGAACGGCCTTGGCTCTTCAGATAGGCCATCGGAAGTCAATCGACTTCGATCTTTTTTCACCTAAAGAATTTTCCAATATCAGCTTGAGGAACAAGATCAAGAAGAACGGCTTTGAAATAGATAAGATTTTATTCGACGAACAGGACCAATTTACCGTTCTCATCGAGAAAGTCAAAATAACTTTTCTTTTCTATCCGTTTCAAGTAACCTCGACGAGTATCGGGGAACAGCTCCGAGCTCCGAGTACACTAACTTTGGCCGCAATGAAAGCTTACACTCTTTCGCGTCGGGCAAAATGGAAAGATTATGTTGATTTATACTGGATTACGCAAAAATATTTTTCATTAAAAAAAGTTATTCAAGAAGCACAGAAAATTTTCGGTAATGAATTTAATGAAAAAATCTTTAGAGAATCTTTAGCTTATTTTGACGATATCGATTACTCGGAAGAAGTAATTTTTGCTCCCGAATGGCAAGCCAGCGAAGAAATTATTAAGCAAAGCTTGTTACAGCTAGCAATAAAAAAATAATTTTTCTAGCTATCGGTACTCACAGTGAATTATATAAATAATCTGTCGTTTGACAAAAAACTATGTACATATTAATGTACATATATATTTAATTGCCTTCAATGAACACTCAAACTTGCATTCCCATCTCGGACGCTCGTCGTCGTATTTTTAAAATCAGCGAGGAAATTCAAACTCCCGGTATTTTCTACACCTTGACGGAAAAGGGCAGACCCAAAGCGGTTTTGATCTCAGCGGAAGAATTCGAAGCCTGGCAGGAGACTATCGAGACAATTCAAGATTTTCCCAACTTAAAAAAAGAAATCAAAAAAGCCAAAAAAGATTTTCAACAAAAAAAGTATATCACTTTGGATGATTTTTTGGCGGGGGAGGGTTACACTAGAAAAAATAAGAGTTAGCGCCTATGGAATTTCAAGTCATCATTTCTCGTCAAGCAGAAAAAGAACTCAGAAAAATCGGTCACCCACACCGATCTAGGATTATTAAAGTTTTAGTAACTTTAGGAAAGGACCCGTTTATGGGCAAGCGTTTACGAGGATTTCTAGCCGATTGTTGGTCCGTAAAAGCTTGGCCTTATCGCATTATTTATCAAATCGAACGAAAAAAATTACTTGTATTGATCGTTAAAGTCGGTCACCGACAGGGAATCTATAATTAAATTGTATGGAGAATATAGTTATCAAGGGAGCGCGCGAGAATAATTTAAAAAATATCGACCTCACCTTACCCAGAAATAAAATGATTGTTTTTACCGGCCTCAGCGGATCCGGTAAATCGACTTTGGCCTTCGACACGATTTTCGCGGAGGGTCAAAGACGCTATTTGGAGAGTCTTTCCAGCTATGCTCGCCAATTTTTGGGCCAGATGGAAAAACCGAATGTTGACTACATCGAGGGATTGAGTCCCGCCATTTCGATCGATCAAAAATCAAGCTCACACAATCCGCGCTCCACCGTCGGCACCGTGACGGAAATTCACGATTATCTGCGCTTGCTCTACGCCAAAATCGGCATTCCGCACTGTCCCGTCTGCGGCCGAGAAATCAAAAAAATGACCATTGATGAAATTGTCGATCGAGTTTTGGATTTTGAAAAAGTGGGTCAAGTAAAAATTCTCTCACCGGTCGTGCGCGGTCGCAAGGGCGAATACTCAACGTTGCTCGGCGATTTGGCCAGCCGGGGTTTCGATACGGCCGTCGTGGACAAAAGGGAAGTGGATCTTGGGAAAAAAGAGGAACGCGAAGCCATCGTTCTGGCGCGCTACAAAAAGCACGACATAGATATTTTAATCGATGAACTAGAAATCAAAACGGAAAACTTTTCTCGCATTTTTGAAGCAGTCGAATCAGCTTTAAAACTTTCCGAGGGAATTGTCAAGGTTGTCTCCGCCAAAAAAACTCAGACTTTTAATCAAAAGCTGGCCTGCCCCGATCACGAGATCGAATTTCCGGAGTTGGAGCCGCGACTTTTTTCTTTCAATAATCCCTACGGCGCCTGTCCCGAATGTGAAGGGCTGGGCTCAAAAAAAGAAATTGATCTTGATCTGGTGGTGCCGGACAAAAGCAAGACCATCGCCGAGGGAGTCATTCTTCCTTGGAGCTACAAAAAAAACAACTACTACGGCACCATAATTAATTCGGCCGCCAAATATTACCGCATCCCGGAAAATGCGCCCTTCCGCAATCTTTCCGAATGGCAACAGGAAGTGATGGTGAGCGGGGAAGACCCGGCACCAAAAATTCCCATCAAACTCAAATCCAAAACGGGCAGTTCGTGGACTTTCAATATCAATTGGCGCGGAGCGGCCGGTTTTTTACGAGATCGCTACTTCAAAACCGACTCGGAGGCCGTTCGATCGGACATTGAAAAATATATGGCCGACCGCCCCTGTCCGCTTTGCCACGGCTCTCGCTATCGCAAAGAATCTCTGCTGGTCACGGTCGGCGGAAAAAATATCGCCGAAGTTTCCTCCACCGACATCGAAAAAACTTTGGAATTTTTCGGACAACTCACTCTCAACGAGAGAGAAAAAATTATCGCTCATCAAATCTTGAAGGAAATCATCAATCGTCTGGGCTTCCTCCAAAATGTGGGCCTCGGCTATTTGAATTTGGGACGCAGCGCCATCACTCTGGCCGGCGGAGAAACCCAACGCATCCGTCTGGCCTCACAAATCGGCTCTCAACTCGTCGGCGTTCTTTATGTTCTGGATGAAC
>CALFZX010000010.1 GCA_937952315.1 uncultured bacterium | reverse complement strand
GCAAAAAGGCGAATCCTCTCTTTTTTGCACTCGGAATTTCCATCAATGCTTTTTTATTTTAGATTCGAAAAATCAAGAAAAAGAAGTGGGAAATTTTCAATCTACAATTAAGATTTTCTTTCCTAATTCCTAATTCCTAATTCCTAATTCTTTGTTCTATTTTAGAGGGATTTTTTGAAAATACGAAACACCAAAATTCTATTTTTAATTTAAGAAGGATAATTTTCCAATTAGCTCGCTATTCAGAATATCGAAGGCGTCTCCCGTATAAGAATTGACATCAGTATTATTCACCGACAACTGAAAAATAAATTGAATCGTTCAAGGTTTATTGCTTGGAAGAAAGCGTTTTTTTGATGAAAAATACAAATATTCTCTACCCGATTTTTTTGACTTCGTAAACGCATTCGCCTTTGGGGGTCTGAACACCCACTTTGTCACCGATTTTCTTGCCCATTAAGGCCTTACCGAGAGGTGATTCGCAGGAAATTTTGCCGGCCATCGGATCGGTTTCATGAGTGCCGACAACCTGGATTTTCATATTTTCTTTTTTTGCTCCATTTTTAGTTTCCAGATCAACCAAGCAACCAAGACTGACATTCTCCATGCCTTCCTTCTCGACTACATTAGCCTTTTCAATCACACAACGCAACCAATTTAGCTTTCGTTCGTTCTCCGCTTGAGTCGCTTTCGCCGCCGAATATTCGGCATTTTCACTCAAGTCGCCTTGCTCTTTGGCCTGTTTAATCATCATGGCAATTTCTCGTCGTTTTGCCAATCTATCCTGATATTCTTTCTCGAATTCTTTTAAGCCTTCGGGAGTAACAAAGTTTTTAGACATATCTCAAAATAAAAAAATTAATAAATGGTGGGTGATGCAGGACTCGAACCTGCGACCTATTCGGTGTAAACGAAGTGCTCTACCAACTGAGCTAATCACCCGATTTGGATCTTGGATCATGGATCTTAGATCTTAGAATCTTGATCCCCCAAGATCTATCAACCTCACCCGAACGACCGAAGTCATTCGGTCAGGCGGGCACCATCTAAGATCGGGCGTATGCTTGCCTGCCGGCAGGCTGACAATGCGCCCCTACGCTTCTCTCCTCATTCCCTCAATTTTCTCGACTAATTCTCTCTTTCTTTGCTTTAACTCTTCCGCACTTCGCGCCTCTAAATTCAAACGAAGTAACGGTTCGGTGTTGGATTTGCGGACATTAAATCGAAAATTCGGATACTCGATGGAAATACCGTCCAAATCGTCAAATTTTCCCTCAGCATAATCATTTTTCAACGCCTCAACGATTTCGTCCTTATTTTCCGCCATAAAATTAATCTCACCGGAAACAAAGTATTTATCAGTAAGCGGACGCAAAATCTCTGACAGCGGAAGACCCTTTTCGCTCAAATAACGCAGAATCAGCAGAGCGGAAATCATTCCGTTATCGCAAAAATAGAAATCACGGAAGTAAAAATGACCGGAGCCTTCTACGGCCAGAATGGCGCCCTTCTCTCTCATCTTATGCTTGATAAAAGCGTGTCCCACTTTGGTCGGAAAAGGCATACCGCCCAGCTTCTCAACTGTTTCCCGTACCGCCCAAACAATTCTCGGATCATAAATCACCGTCTGACCTTTTTCTTTGTTTTCCAAAACTATCTGCGTCAAAAGCGACCCCATGAAAGATCCGTCCACTGCTTCGCCTTTTTCATTATAGATAAAACATCTGTCCGCATCCGCATCCCAAGCAAAACCGATATCCGCGCCCGTTTCCTTAATTTTAGCCAGCGTTTCTTCTCGATTTTCCGGCACTAACGGATCCGGTCGCCCCTTCGGGAAGGTTCCGTCCGGCTCGCAATTGAGCTCAATCAGCTCTAAGGGTGAATCTTTTACAATTTCCTTAAAAATTTTGCCACCCAAACCGAAATTACCGTTTAAGACAACTCTCATTGGCTTAACTCGGTCAAAACTACTAATCTCTCTAACTTTGAGAATATAGTCGGCTAAAACTTCTTTTTTAAAGATCTGACCAGATTTTTCTTCTTTCAAAGAAAATGTCGGGTCCATTGCCAACTTCTTAATTTCCGGCAATAAATGTCCTTCAAAAATCGGCGCCGATCCCTTCTCGATCATCTTCATTCCATTATACTCTCGGGGATTGTGTGAGGCGGTAATAGTGATACCGGCATCCCAACCATAATAGGAGACGGCAAAATACAGCATATCTGTTGAGATCTGACCGATGTCGTAGACATCAACGCCCGCCTCAACCAAGCTTTTTTTTGCTATTTCAAAAAGAGCCGGAGACGATTGTCTTACATCCATCCCCAAAGCACAATTCTTTGGTTGCAAAACACTCACTAAAGCCTGCACAATTTTAGAAACCGACTGCTCGTTAATTTCTTCAGGATAGACTCCCCGGATATCGTAAGTTTTGAAAATAGCCGAATTCATTTTGTATTTTTAAAGATTTAAAATCTTCTAGTGGCTCTCCTTTCTTAATTTTTCAATCTCCTTGGAGAACTTAGAGCCCTTAAATCCGGTTCCGGCCGGCACCAATTTACCGATAATGACATTTTCCTTTAAGCCCTTCAGGTGGTCCTCTTTACCCGTTAAAGCGGCATCAATCAATACTTGCGGAGTCTGCTGGAAGGAAGCGGCCGCCAAAAAGCTTTCCGTAGTCAATGAAACTCGGGTAATTCCCAAAATCAAATCTTCTCCTTTAGCCGGTTGACCCCCTCTGGCCTCCGCCTCTCGGTTTTCTTCTTGGAATTTAAGTCGAGAGACAATTTCTCCGCCCAGCATGCCGGTGTCACCCTCTTCTTTGATCTTGATTCGGGAGAGCATTTGTTTGACGATAATTTCAATGTGACGGTCGTCAATACTTTCACCTTGACTGGCGTAAATATTTTGAATCTCTCTAATAATATAGCGGCGAACGGCATCCATCCCGGACACTCTGAAAATTTCGTGCAAATCCAAACTGCCGGAAGTAAGCGGTTGACCTTTTCCGATCAATTCTCCGGCCTCCACCACAACATTACTACCCGGAGCCAATTTGTAAGCGATTATCGCCTTTCCGTCTTCTTTTTCAAACTCGATACCCGACTTCTTCGCTTCAGCCAAATTAGATTCTACTAAAACAACAATTTGTTTTTTCTCGTTCTTCACCTCGATTATTTTACCGGCCAGTTCGGTTATTTCAGCCTTTCCTTTAGGCGATCGCGCCTCAAATATTTCTTCAACTCGAGGTAACCCCTGAACGATGTCCTCCTTGGCGACACCTCCGGTATGGAAGGTTCTCATGGTTAACTGAGTACCCGGCTCCCCAATGGCTTGGGCGGCCACAACCCCGACTGCTTGACCGAGATCAACCAATTCGTTTTTGCCCAAATCATAGCCATAGCACTTCTGGCAAACACCGCCACGAGTTTTACAGCTTGTCACCGAACGCAATTTTACTTTCTTGATTTCTTCCGTATCTTCAATCAATTGAGCCGCTTCTTTGCTGATCAATTCTCCGGCGCGAACAATAATTTCTTTGGTTTTCGGATTTTTAACATCTTCCAGCACAAATCTTCCCTTTAATCTTCCGGCGTAACTGTTGCCGGTATAGTCGGAGTCCTCGCGGAAATAGTACGCTCCTTCGGAATCGCCACAATCTTTCTCTCTGATCACTACTTCTTGAGCAACATCAACCAATCTTCGAGTTAAATATCCGGCCGTTGCCGTTCGCAGAGCGGTGTCAGTCATACCTTTTCTTGCTCCGTGAGTGGAAATAAAATATTCAAGAACATTTAAGCCTTCTTTAAAGCTATCTTTGACGGGCAATTCCATCGTTTCTCCAGCCGGATTAACCATAAGCCCTCTCATACCGGTAAGTTGAACCAAAACGGCCATACTTCCTCTTGCTTTAGAATCGATCATCGCGAAAACCGGACCTTCTTTGTCGATATTCTTTTCCACTTCATCGGCAATTTTATCTCGACATTCGTTCCAGGTCTGAATTACTTGGCTTTTTCTCTCTGCTTCGGTTAAGAAACCTTTTTCGAATTGGCCTTGAATCTGCTCAATTTTGTTTTCCGCCTCCTTCAAAAGCGCTTCTTTGGCAGTTGGCACCATCAAATCGCTCATGCTCCAGCTGAGTCCGGATGAAGTTGCTTGAGCAAAACCCAGTTCTTTTAACTTGTCGATAAAATCAACGGCCGCCTCACGACCAAATTTTTCAAGGCAGATGGCAACAATCTTCTTTATTTTACCCTTATCCAATTGCTCGTTCACAAAACCAAACGATTCCGGTAAAATTTCAAAAAGCAAAATTCGGCCCACGCAAGTTTCAATCATCTGACCCTCAAAAGGCACTTTGATTTGCGCTTGAACATGGATTTTCTTCATCTGATAAGCTAAAATCGCTTCGCTAAAAGAGGAAAAATATTTTCCTGAGCCCTCTTTCTTGGGGTTCATTGTCGTGGTATAATAAATGCCCAAAACCACTTCCTGTGAAGGAATGGTAATCGGATCTCCTGTCGACGGTTTCAATAGATTTTTGTTAGAGAGCATTATCTCTTTCGCCTCCCAGCGAGCCTCCATCGTCAATGGAACATGAACGGCCATTTGGTCACCGTCAAAGTCAGCATTGAAAGCGCTACAAACCATCGGATGAATCTGAAGAGCCCGACCTTCAATCAAGAGTGGTTGAAAGGCTTGGATACTCAAACGATGCAAAGTCGGAGCACGATTTAGCAAAACGAAGTGGTCGGAAATAATATTCTCCAAAATTTCATACGCCTCGGTTGCCTCCTGGTCAATCATTCGACCGGCGGTACGGACATTATGCGCATGCTCCTGCTCAATCAATTTGGAAATAATAAACGGTTTGTAGAGCTCCAACGCCATCTTTTTCGGGATACCGCACTGATGTAATTTTAATTTCGGACCGACCACAATCACGGATCGACCGGAATAGTCAACTCTTTTTCCCAAAAGATTCTGTCGGAAACGGCCTTGCTTTCCCTTGAGCATATCGGCTAAAGAACGCAAAGCTCTCTTTTGACCGGTTGAAGCGGCCACTGAAACTTGATTACGACGAGCGGAATTATCGAAAAGAGCGTCCACCGCCTCCTGCAACATTCTTTTTTCGTTACGACAAATAACTTCCGGCGCTCCCAATTCAAGCAATTTTTTCAAACGATTATTGCGATTGATAATTCTACGATACAAATCGTTAAGATCGGAAGTGGCAAATCGACCGCCATCCAGTTGAACCATAGGTCTTAGATCGGGCGGTAGCACGGGAATAACGGTTGGTAACATCCAAGCTGGATGAATGTTGGCCTTGTGAAGGCTCTTCAGCAACCTCAATTTTTTTGCCAATTTGGCTCGACCGCTTTCTTTGGCTTTTTTAAAACGATCTTCTGTCTCTTCAATGATTTTTGCCATATCCAATTCCACCAAGATTTTTCTTATCGCCTCAGCGCCACTGCCCGCTTCAAAAGCGGTGCCGTAATACTGAGCTAACTCTTGATATTCTTTTTCGGAAAGAATTTGCATCGGTTTTAACTTCTCAATTTCTTTCTGGCGCTCCTCTCTCATTAAAATCAGTTCATCCATTTTGTTCTTAATATCTTTCTTTTTCTTGGAAGTCTCTCGAATCATCTTAGCTTTTTCTTGATATTCGCGCTCTAAAATCTTTCTAAATTCTTCCTTTTTGTCTTCATCGACTTGCGTAATAATATATCCGGAAAAATAAACAATCTTTTCTACTTGTTTCACGGTTAAATCTAAAATAATTCCAATCCGACTGGAGCTACCGCGAGTGAACCAAATATGTGCTACCGGAGCGGATAATCGAATGTGCCCCATTCGCTCTCTTCTGACGGAAGAGCGAGTCACCTCGACGCCACATTTGTCGCAGACGATTCCCTTATAACGAATTCGACGGTATTTTCCACAATAGCACTCCCAGTCTTTACTGGGACCAAAAATTCTTTCGCAGAAAAGTCCGTCCATTTCGTATCTCTGCGTTCGGTAGTTGATAGTTTCCGGTTTGGTTACTTCACCGTTGGACCACTCCAGAATCTCCTCCGGACTAGCCAGCCTCAATCGAATGGCCTCAAAATTGTTTACATTTTCCGATGTCATAGTTTTGAAATTGAAAAAAATTAAAGAATGGTAATTTTATTTTCTCTTTTCTCGCGTTCCTTCTTCCGCCGATTGTTCCAATTTCACATTCAAACAGAGCGCTTTTAACTCACGAACCAACACATTTAAAGCTGCGGGAATATTCGGACTGCGAATTTCTTCACCCTTAATAATGGATTCGTAAGCTCGGGATCGACCGATAACATCATCTGATTTTATAGTCAAAATTTCTTGCAAAGAATGCGCCGCTCCGTAGCCTTGTAAAGCCCAGACTTCCATTTCTCCGAATCTCTGTCCTCCAAATTGAGCCTTTCCGCCCAATGGCTGTTGCGTAATCAAGGAATACGGACCAACCGATCGCATATGAATCTTGTCTTCAACCAGGTGGTGCAATTTCATAATGTAAATAACGCCCAAAGCGGTTTCGTTATCAAAATTTTCGCTGTTCAGACCATCTCTGAGTCTCATTTTACTGTTTTCCGGTAAGCCGGCCTTCTTCAGCTCTTCACGAATTTGATCTTCGCGGACGCCCGCTAAAACGGGGCTAGCCGCTTTATAACCAAGTTTTTGTGCCGCCCAGCCTAAATGGGTTTCCAACAATTGCCCGATGTTCATACGAGAGGCGACTCCTAAGGTGTTTAAAATAATATCAACCGGAGTGCCGTCGGGCAAGAATGGCATATCTTCTTCCGGTAAAATACGGGAAATAACACCTTTATTTCCATGTCTCCCGGCCAATTTGTCCCCAACGGATATTTTTCTAAATTGAGCTACTCGCACTTGAACTTGCTTGATGACTCCGCTAGGTAATTTATCACCTTTGTCGCGAGAGAAAATCTTAATTTCAATCACTTTTCCTCTTTCGCCGTGTGGCAAATAAAGAGAACTGTCCTTCACTTCTCTTGATTTCTCACCAAAAATTGCGCGAAGCAATCTCTCTTCCGCCGTCAATTCGCCTTCACCTCGCGGAGTAATTTTACCGACCAGGATATCACCCGATTTAACCTCCGCTCCAACTTGGACGATACCGTCTTCGTTAAGATTTCTGAGGCGATCTTCTCCAATATTCGGAATATCTCGAGTCACTAATTCGGGGCCGAGTTTGGTGTCTCGAACATCCAGACTATAGTCCTCGATGTGAATTGAACTAAAACGGTCGTCCTTAACCAATCGTTGAGAAAGAATAATAGCGTCTTCAAAGTTATAGCCCCTCCAAGACATAAAAGCTACCGTTAAATTCTGGCCCAGAGCCAATTCTCCGTTGTCCGTCGAGGCGCCATCGGCTAAAATTTGGCCCTTTTCAACCCAATCTCCTTTTTTAACCAAAGGCGTCTGGTTGATAGCGGTAAAGGCATTTGACTTCAAAAATGAGTGTAAAAGATACTCCTTTCGTCTTTTAAATGTTTCCTTTCCCTCGGTTACCGATTCTTCTATCACAATATGATCGGAGTCAACCTCCACCACTTTACCGGCTTCGGAAGCGAAAACCAACTGTCCGGAATCGGCTGCCGCTTTGTCTTCTACGCCCGTGCCGACGATCGGAGACTCCGGTTTGATGCAAGAAACAGCCTGTCGTTGCATGTTCGATCCCATCAAAGAACGGTTGGCGTCGTCGTGCTCCAAAAAGGGAATCAGTGAAGCGGCGATACTAACCGCCTGTTTGGGAGAAACATCAATATAATCAACTTCCGAAACTTTAATCATGCTCGGCTCACCGTTCACTCGGCCTTGAACTGTCGCGTCCAAGAAAAAGCCGTCCTTGTCGATTTTAACATTCGCCTGAGCGATTTTGTATTTTTCCTCCTCTAAAGCATCCATAAAGACCACTTCTCCGGAAATTTTTGATTTCCCCTTTTCTCTTATTACTTTTCGGTAGGGAGTTTCGATAAAACCGAAATCGTTGACGCGAGCATAACAAGAGAGATGAGAGACCAAACCGATATTAGCTCCTTCCGGTGTCTGAATCGGACAGATTCTTCCGTAATGACTTGGGTGGACATCGCGAACTTCCATACCCGCTCTTTCTCGGCTTAAACCACCCGGCCCCATCGCCGATAGCCTTCTTTTGTGCTCCAACTCAGCCAGCGGATTAACATGATCCATATATTGAGAAAGCGGTGAGCTGGAAAAAAATTCCTTGATTGAGGTTGTAATCGGTCGAGTATTGATTAATTGAGCGGGTGTGACCACTTTCGGATCACAAGTACTCATTCTATCCTTAATATTGCGTTCTAGACGGGAAAAAGCCACGCGCATTTTCATTTGCAACAGCTCGCCAACCCCACGCACTCGTCGATTGCCCAAATGGTCAATGTCATCCGGTTTAGCTTGGGGATCATTATTCAAACGAATAATCTCTTTGATAATGGCAACCAAATCGTTGATTTGGAAAATTCTATGTTCTTTATCCTTTGGTGTTGAGAGACCGAGTCGCATATCTAAACGATGACGGCCCACTTCGGAGGAATCGTAACGGTCAATGGAGAAAAACATATTATCCACCAACTGTTTGGCGTTTTCTTCCGTTGCCAGATCGCCCGGTCTGATTCTCTTATAAACTTCCCGATATCCTTCTCCTTGAGTTTTAGCGATATCTTTTTTAATCGTTTCCACGATAAATTGATTATCCTTATCGGTGTCAACATCTTTGAAAAGATCGGTTATTTGCTTGTCCGATCCATAACCAAAAGCTCTCAGTAGTGAAGTTACCGGTACTTTTCGCTTACGATCGATTTTAACATTGATAACATTATTAATATCAGTTTCTATTTCCAGCCAAGCCCCACGACCCGGAATAATTTTAGCACCGAACAGTTTTCGGCCTTTTAGATGATTCATTGTGAAAAAAACGCCCGGAGAACGCATCAATTGGTTCACCACCACTCGCTCCACTCCGTTAATAACAAAAGTACCTCGCGGAGTCATCGCCGGAATGTCAGAGAAATAAATTTCCTGTTCACGAATTTCACCCGTTTCCTTAATCAAAAGTCTGGCCTGAACCTTCAAGGGTATTTCATAGGAAGCGTTCTTGTATTTAGCCGTTTGCTCGTCAATTTTTGGTTCTTCTTGACGAAAATCAAGAAAAGAAACGGAAAAATTCTTTTTAGTGTAATCTTCAATCGGGGATACTTCTTCTAATAGTTCTTTAAGCCCTTTCTCGAAAAACCAATCGTATGATTTTTTCTGAGCTTCTATTAGGTTAGGCAGAGAGACCATTTTGCCCAGATCGTAGAAGAATTTTCTCTTCGCCAAACTGGATTTAGCGGAGAACTTACCTTTCAGGTTGAGAGCTGATTTGCTCTTGTTTGAGTTGGAACTTTTTTCTTTAGACATAGAAAAGCAATAACCAAGCCACCCTTCGAAATAAAACGAAAGCTAACCGGTTTATTTTCTTAGTTAGTTATTGGATTACCCATTGATAAAAGCACAATTATATATGCTAAAATTATAGTTCACTTAGTTGAATCGCGCCCGACCAGGCCAAAGCTTTCAAACTGACAAGCACAATCCGATAAGCGGTCGAATGCCCCTCATCGCTTTTAAATACAACTTTTTTCGGCTTGCGTCCAGTCACCGATTTTAAATTAAAAAGACAGATATTCTTATGTTTATTACATTTATTAATTTTGTCAAGCATTTGGAGAAATTGTCCGGCCCCGGAACCTTCAAGCTTTTTTGTCAATCCAGCCGTGCCTTGTTTGTCAAAATTCGTCAATTGAATTTCCCCCTCCTTTATATTTATAAATAGCGCATCTTTCATATATAAATTAAAAAAATAAACTATGGAATATCCACTCGCTCAAATAACGGTTTTGGTTCTCCGATCGGATGGTTGGTCGCTAAAGCGGTATATTGCCAATTGTTTTGTGGCGAAAGATTAAGTTGCTCTCTCATTTTTTTAGCCGTAACGGGCAGAAACGGATTTAGCAATCCGGATAAAGCTGAAACGGCCTGCAGACTGACATTGATTGCATTTCCGGCTAACGGCCTATCTTCCTTGATTTTTTTCCAAGGTTCTTTTTTATCAATATATCGATTGCACTCCTCCGCAAACGCTAAAATAGTTTTTAAAGCCTCATGAAAACCGCCCGCTTCAATTAATTGTCCTACTCTGATGAAAATCGTTTCCGATTCAGCCAAAATCATTTTGTCTTCGGCATTCGGACTGATAATCTCCGGCACTTGGCTTGCAAAATTATTTTTAGTGAAGCTCAAGACTCGATTCACAAAATTGCCAATCTTGCCAATCAATTCCGTATTCACTTTTACTTGGTATTCCTTCCAGGAGAAATCGCTATCGGCACTTTCCGGACCGTTAATTCCGAGGTAGTAACGCAAGGTTTCCGGATCTCGTTTTTCCAGAAATTCCGGTAGCCAGACACCCCAATTGCGACTCTTGGAAAATTGCTTACCTTCAAAACTTAAATATTCGGAGGAGATAATCCTGTCAGCCAGCTTCAAATCGCCCAAACCCATTAAAATGGCGGGCCAAATAACGGTATGGAATGGAATATTGTCTTTGCCGTGGACATAGTAGTGAAGAGCCTTTTCGTTCTGCCAAAAATCTTTCCATAATTCCGGCCGATCGATATCAACCGAATGTTTTTGGCTGGCCGTTAAATAGCCACTAACCGCCTCAAACCAAACATAAATGGTTTTTTCTTCAAATCCTTTGATCGGAACGGGTACTCCCCATTTGGAGTCTCGAGTAATCGCTCGATCGATCAATCCTTTTTCTAAAAATTTTAAAGTAAAATTAAGGGCATTCGGTCGCCAACCTTGCGCCTTTTTTGTCCACCTTCTCAATTCCTTTTCAAAGGCGCTCAGTTTCAGAAAAAAATGAGCGGAGTCTTTCCAGATCGGTTTTTTGCCGCAACTCTTACATTTCGGATTGATAAGATCTTTGGCGTCCAAAATCGAACCGCATTCGTCGCACTGATCTCCTCGAGCCGGTGAAAAGTGACATTTCGGACACTCGCCTTCGATGTAACGATCGGGTAAAAAGCGATTGCAACTCTCGCAGAAAGGCAAACTTTGCACTTTTTCGTAAATTAAGCCCTTGTTGTAGAGATCTAAAAACATTTTTTGCACTTTTTCGTAGTGAAACGGATCGGCCGTTCGATAGAATAAATCGTAAGAAAATCCCATCTGATCAACGAGATTGTGACGAAATTCCGCATCAAACTCCGCCACAACCTCCTCCGGCTTTATCCCCAATTGCTCCGCTTTAACTTCAATCGGCGTTCCGTGGCAGTCACTGCCGGAGACAAAAAGGACATTATCCCCGTTGGCTCGATAATAACGCGCCAAAAAATCCGCCCCGAGCAGACCAGCTATATGACCGAGATGCAAAGAACCGTTAGCGTAAGGCCAAGCGGAACCGATATAGATATTTCTCTTCTTCTGTGCCATAAAAGTTTGCTTAATCAAGCACAGAATAATCGAACTAAACGATAGAGGCAAATGGAAACGGTCTGCTCGCCTGTCATTATCTGTCCGCTATTTTTAGTCACTCTCCTTCTTGCAGATCGTCGGCAAGGTCAAGATAAATTCCGTGCCTTTATTCTCCTCGCTTTGAGCTTCAATCTTACCGCCGTGTTTTTCAATGATACTTCGGACGATAAATAGACCTAAACCGGTGCCGTCCGTTTGCATTAAAATCACATTGGAGGCGCGGAAAAATTTCGAAAACAATTTCGGCAAATCTTTTTTCGGAATCCCGACGCCGTTATCTTTGATTGAAAGAATCAGGAAATCTTCTTTTTGATCTTTAACTTTAATTTCAACTTTCCCGCCGTTTGGCGTATATTTAACAGCGTTATCGACCAAATTCTGCAAAGCTAGAAGTAGTTTTTCTTTGTCGGCACAAATTTTTAGTTTGGCAATCTTTTCATCAACCACAATTTCTATTCCCGATTTTTCCGTCATCGGTCGAGCCGTTTCCAAAATGATTTTGACTATTTCTGAAAGTTCAATATTCTCAAAATGATAGCCGAATCGGCCCTCCTCAATACGAGAAACATTGAGCAAATCGTTAACCAAATTGATCATTCTTTCGTTGCTGTCGTAGCTTTTTTGAAGTAAATTAGCCTGTTCCGGCGTTATTTCGCCGATATCTCCCTTTAGGAGCATCCCGGCCGACCACTTGATGGCGGAAAGCGGAGTTCTCAATTGGTGCGCCGCAATTGAGATAAAGTCGGATTTCATTTTGTCGATATTTTTTTCGCGCGTCACATCGTAAAACATTTTCATCGTTCCACGATATTCTTTTTTGCTATCGGTTATCTTGACAGTGATAACTTTAAAAGTCTTTTCGTCTTCTTCTTGGGTGGCGGTTAAATTCAGTTCTTCGAGCAAATCTATTTCTTCTCGTTCCGGTTTTCTCAATTTTTTAAAATCAAATCGTTTACGAATAACTTCCCGGAAATTGTCCAGGCTGAATTCGTCTTTATTGGAAATTTCTTTATTCAAATCAGCGTCCGTCAAGCCGAGAATTTTTTTAGCCGGTTCATTAAAAAGCGAGAGTCTGTTTTCTTTGTTTAAAACTAAAATCGGATCCGAAAAATTAGCGATGATGGAAGCGGTTTTATTCTTTTCTTCCTCGATAATTTTCTTATTTTTATTTAAATCATCAAGCGCTTGAGTCAAGGAAGTTTTTGAGTATTCCAATTCTCTTATTTTCTTGTCGAGTTCTTTATTCATCTTTGAAAGCTCTCGATCCCGCGAAACCAACAGTTTGGTAGTTTTTTCAATTTGTTCCAATTGATTGATTCGAACCACCCCCTCTTTATCCAGTTCTTCCTTTTGCGCTCTCAATAACGCCTCTCTTTTTAAAATCAAACGAGAGCTGAAAGTGGAAAAAATTCCGATAACAACATAGAAAACGGCTGTCGTGATGGTTTTGGTGAGACCGACGGAAAGCGAAGTATAATCCAAAGTTGGTTCCATGTATCGGTCTATATGAGGAATAAAACCGACATATTCGCCGAGCACCAGAGCGTTTATGAGCAAACCGGCGATGATAGCCACCACGATCGAGGCATAGGCCTCGCAAATCAAGGCGGACGAAACTATCGGCAGAAAGAAGAAAACGGAGGAAATACTCTCTACTCCACCGGCTTTATGCATCACAAAAGTAAAAGTTATCAGTTCAACTACGATTTGGGTTTTATTCAAAAAACCCAGCCAAAAAGTGTTCACTTTTCCCGTTAATTCCAGCTCTTTTTTTATTTTCTTGAGCAGAAGAATAAAAAAGATATTAACTCCGGAAAAAATTATTACGATTGAAACCATTTCAACATAGGAAAAGCTGAGATTCGACTCGCTCAGGGTTTTGGTTAGAAAACCGATAATCAGGATGCCTATCATATAAAACCAACGAGCCTTTATCACCCAGCCAGAAGCTTCAATTTTTCTTTCCGTCAAAAAATCCATTTTTGATTTTAATATTTATAACTGATTAAAGTGAATTTTAAAACTTCTTTTTAATTTCTTCTAATCGCCTCCATCGGACTAAGCTTTGAAGCTTTGTAGGCGGGATAAAAGCCAAATATTACTCCGACCAAAACAGAGAAACCGGTTGCCAAAAGCACTCCGTCCCAAGTTACTTCAAACTCAAGGTTATAGCCTAGCAGACTGAATAAGTAGGAGGCGGAAGCGGACAGTAAAAAACCCAAAAGAATTCCGATTAGACCTCCCAAAAAAGTGATAATGACAGCTTCTACCAGAAATTGTCTTAAAATACTGCTCGAACTGGCACCTAGCGCTTTTCTCAGGCCGATCTCAAAAGTTCGCTCCACCACTGAAACATACATAACATTCATAATGCCCACTCCGCCGACAATCAAAGAAACCGAGGTCAGAGCAAGCAATAATATATTTATTGAGTTAAAAATATCTTTGATCATTTCCGCCGCCTCCTTCATTGAGACTACGGCAAAATCTTCTTTTTCTTCATCCTCGATATTGTGTCGATCACGAAGTAAAAATCGGATTTCGTTAACCGTATCGTCCGTTAATGAGGCATCTTTCATTTTAACCGTAAAAAATAGAATATGGTCGACACCTAAAATCTTCTTTTGCAAAGTTTTAATGGGAACATAGGCCATCGAGTCAAAACTGATAAAGCCAACCGTGCCTCTTTCTTCCAGCACCCCGATCACTCTAAATTTTTTACCCTTAATACGAATTTCTTTTCCGACGCCCTCTCCCCGTCCGAAAAAAATATCTTCCACCTCTTGCCCAATGACTGTCACTTGGGCCAAACTATCGTTTTCTGACTCGGAATAAAAACGACCATCTCGAATTTTTAACCCCGAGTCGATGGTCGGTGCTCCTTCACTGGCGCCGAAGAGCATTATTTTTTTATTGGTATTTCCGTAACTACCTAACGCCTGGCCGATCGAACCGGCATAAAAACTTTTAACATTCGGCAATTTTAAAGTTGCTTCCGCATCTTCAATTTTAAGGGTGGTAATCTGAACATTGTTGGCTGTCGCTCCCACATCGCCTGTCTTGCTGGTTGGCACTTTCGGCTCAACTTGAATCGAATCGGAGCCAAAACTTTCTACTTGGCCAAGAACAAATTGTTTTACTCCTTGACCGCTGGCCGAAATTAAGATAACGGAAGTAATTCCGATAACAATCCCCACCAAAGTTAAAGCCGTTCGCGCTTTATTGGCGGAAAGATTCTTCAAAGCAAATTTTAGGGGAAGGAGTAATTTCATTTTTAGTTTAATTATTCATAACGAAGAGCTTCCATCGGCGAGACTTTACCCGCCTTGTAGGCGGGATACATACCAAAAACAAGACCGACCAAAAGGGAAATACTAAAGGAAAGAAGCACGGAGCCGGTCGTTACAATAAAGCGCCATTCATAACCCAGGGATATTACGATCAAAGAAATCAGGTAGCTCAGTCCCACCCCGATTAGGATACCGGTTACGCCACCGAACAAAGTCAAAAAGATAGACTCCGTTAAAAATTGAAATAAGATATTTTTTTTCTGCGCTCCGATCGCTTTTCTCAGGCCAATCTCCCAAATTCTCTGCTTCACGGAAATCAACATAATGTTCATAATGCCAACTCCGCCGACCAGAAGTGAGATAGCGGAGATAGAAACTAAAAAATATTTAAGCACATCTGTCACCGAGGAAAGAATATTTAGTGCCTGTGTTATACTTCTTACGGAAAAATCGTCCTCTGCCGGATCATCTATACCGTGTTTTTCTCTAATTATCATTCGAATTTCTTCCATAACCGTCGTTAAATTTTCTTCGCTCCGAATTTTAATGCGAATAGCATTTAGATAGTCGACGCCCGCAATTAACTTTTGAGCTGTCAGAAGAGGGAAATAAACACTTTTATCTGAATTTGAAAATCCGGATTGTCCTCGCTCTTTAAGCACCCCGACAACACTGAATTTTAAATTTTTTACCGTGAGGGTTTTTCCGATCGGGTTTTGATCGGGGAAAAACTCTTTCGCTCTTTCACTGCCCAAAACCACTGAACGAGCCAAGCTTTCATCTTCAGCCTGACTGAAAAATCGTCCATCTGCCACTTCAACATTGTTCTCAACTTGTAATAAATTGGAACTTACTCCCTGAAAATCGCTCTGTATGGCCGTTTCTCTATTCTTAATCAATACCGAGCCGGTCACATAAGCAGTCACTGCTTCAACATCGGAAATACCGCTATTCTCGATTGCCTTTGCATCTCGATTTTTCAACGAAGTAGTAATAATACCGAAAGCTACCGCCGGTGGACCTTTTTCTTCGGAAGCTCCCGGCAGAACAGCTATCAAGTTGGAGCCGTTTTTTTTGATTTGGTCGATGATCAAAGCCTGAGCGCTATTGCCGATAGAAATTACAATAATTACGGAAGAAACACCGATAATCACGCCCAGTGTCGTCAAGAAGGAGCGAAATTTGGAGGCGGTCAAATTTAAATAGGAAATTTTTATCGCATCAATAAAAAAACGCATGATAATTAAAACTTTTTATTTAATCCTTTTTCTTTTCTCCGCTCGCCTTCGTTTTTCCTCCGAAACCTCGTAGTCGTCAACTATTTTTCCGTCAAAAACCTTAAGAATCCGCTTGGCGTAGTTAGCGGTGACAGTTTCATGTGTCACCAAAATAACGGTGTGTCCCTGTTCGTTCAGCTCTTCAAGAATTTTCATCACCTGACTGCCTGATTTAGAATCCAAATTTCCCGTTGGCTCGTCGGCAAAAATAATTTCCGGTTGGTTCACCAACGCTCTGGCAATCGCCACTCGTTGTTTTTCTCCGCCGGAAAGTTGATTCGGGTAGTAATCTTTGCGGTGTTCGATGGAAACACTTTCGAGCGCTTGCGTCACTCTGTCCTTTCTTTCGCGCGTTCCCAAATTAGCTCCGTAAATTAAGGGTAGTTCGATATTTTCATAAACTGTCAATTTTGGCAACAGGTTGAAAGCCTGAAAAATAAATCCGATTTTTTCATTTCTCAAATGAGCCAACTCATCCTCTGAAAGCAGGGAGATATCTCGACCAAAAAGATAATATTTTCCGGCCGTCGGTCGGTCTAATAAACCCAAAAGATGCATCAGAGTTGATTTTCCGGATCCGCTCGGCCCCATAATAGAAATAAACTCTCCCTTCTCAATCGCAAAGGAGACACCGCAGACGGCTATAGTTTTAGACCCTTCGTTCTCATATGTTTTACAAAGATTTTCCGTGCGAATTAACGGTTCTTTCATCAACTTATTCTTTCTTAAGAGTTATGACTTTTTCGCCTTCATTCAGACCGGATTTAATTTCCACCAAGCCCTCATCGCCTTCCAGACCAGTCACAACTTCCCGTTTTTCAGGTCGATTTTCCGAATTTAAAATTTCAACATATTTCAAATCCCCATCCATTTTGACCGCTCGCAGAGGAATTCTCAGTGCGTCAATTTTTTTATCCGTTAGAATATCAAGATTGACCGTCATGTCAGGCTTGAAACGGTCGTCCGAGCTTTCCGTGACGAAAGTTGTTTTGTATGAAACTACATCTTGAATACTTGTTCCGGCCGGGTTAACTTCCACCAGGCGAGCTTTGAATTTTTCATTTTCGGACAGAGCGTCGAGCGAAAATTCCGCTTCGGCGCCTTTCTTCAATTTCGGAACATCCGACTCAGGAATCTGAGCTTCTATCATCAATTCGCTTCCGATTATTTTAGCAAAATGACCGGCCGTCGCTCCCCAGACTTCTCCCTTCTTGAAATTAATTGTGGCCACTGTTCCATTTACCGGTGAAACAAGGGCGGATTTTTTCAAATTGTTTTCCGCCAATTCTAAATTTTTTTTGGCACTTTCCAGAAAAGCGTCTCGGGAAGCGTCAGAAGAGTCTGACTCGAAAGTTTCAATTTTTGATTTGATAGCTTTCAAATTGTTTTCCGCCGAAATTTCATTCAACTCCGACTGTTTTTCTAAAGTTTTTTTCGCTTCCTTGGCTGATCTTAGGCTATTCTCTGCCGAAGTCAGCGTTATTTTGTTTTGAGCCGTCTTGTTTTCTTCATAATAATCTTTGACCGCATCATAATACTCTTCCGCATTTTTAATAGTTTTTTCCGCCTCCTCCAGCTTTTGATCATTCAATTCTTTTGTCTGATCCAAGAGTTCTTCCGCTCGATCCGATTCATCTTCCAGCTCTCGTAGATTTTCATCGTTTCCCTCGTTTTCCGCTTTAGCTTTCTTAAAATTTGCCTCCGCCTGATCACGCAATAAGGCAAGATTCTCGTCATCAAGCGTCGCCAAAATTTCCCCTCTGACGATTCGCTGGCCCTCTTTGAAAAAAACTTCCTCAACTCGACCGCCTGTCTCAAAATCAGCATAAATCTCCTGCTGATCGACCAAACTGCCCGTCACAGAAACGGTCTGGACAATATCGCCTCTTTCAACCGTCGCCAAAGTATATTCCGGCGCCTTTTCTTCAGTTAAAGAATAGAAAATCAGGCCGATAAACGACAAAAACAGGACGGCAACAACCGACCAAATAACATACTTCTTTTTTTGGGGCATAAATTTTTATTTTACCTTTTTACGCTTTTATTTTAATTCATTTTTTAAAAAAAGCTTAATTTTTTTTTGACAAAAAAGTCTAGATGCCCTATCATCGGCCGGAAACAGTACTTTAAAAAGGAGTTAAAAGGAGGCATTTTTATGTGGGATCCGTTGAGTGAATTTAGCCATGCAATTTTTCCAAACGGTCTGGAGCTTCATTCAGCTTACTGGCCGAATCGGCCCTGGCAAATGGTTTTTTTGGTAGTGCACAGCGGTAGCGACGCCGATCCGTTTGGCGCCGAGGGAACGGCTCATTTCGTGGAACACCTGATTTCGGAAAGTTCCGGTTTTAATCGAAAGGAGATTGAAAAAAAATTTGATTATTTCGGGGGCTCGGTAAATTTGGGTAGAACCAGCTATGCGGCAACGATTTACAGTTTTTTTGGCCCGACCAATCAAAAATTTATGATCGATAGTTTTAATCTTTTCGGCAGAATGATTTTTGAAAACGCGCTCGACGCCGACTTGGAAAGCAATCGTCAAATTGTTCTTGCCGAATTTGATCGTTACTTTAGCATGGAACACAAGTATCACCTCGCCCTTCTTGAGAGACAAAGCCTTTATCCCGAATACTTCCGTTCTCGTTCAGTTTCTCCTTTGGGTCTTCGTGAATCGGTTAAAGAAATAAATAAGGAAAAGTTGAAAGATTTTTACGATCGAAATTATGTACCGAAAAATATCAGCATTGTTTCAACCGGCGGACTGAAAATTTACGAGCTGATGGATCTTCTTTTTCGAAGCAATTTGGCTCAGGAAAAATCCGGAAATAGAAACCTTCTCCCCGTTGCTCTGGAAGAGTTTAAGAAGCCCAAAGAAAATTTTCATCTTTTCAGCTTATCAAAATACTACGAATCAGCGGAGGAAAGTCTGACCAACAGCGGAGGATACCGAAGTGTTGCCCGTTTTCCCGGGAAAACCAAGCGTTGGTCGGTCTATTTTTTGAAAGAAATGATTGGCAAGCTTCTCCATCAAGAAGTCCGTGAGAAAAAATCTTGGACTTATTCCATGTCAGCTCGGAACTACTATTTAAGCGATGTCCAAGAGTTGGTTGTCGAATGTCCCGCTCTTTCACTTAACGCCATTGATGAAATTGAAACCACAGTCATTCGTTGTTTCAACCAAATCCAAAATAATACTGATTTGTTTGAACAAATGAAGAAAAAAGTCCTTCAAAAGCTGAAATTGATTGACATTTCCGGTGTTGATCTTTGTGAACAGGCGGCGGACCATATGGCCGCTACCGGGAAGATTCCCACTTATCATGAGTGGGAAAGAGAAATCAGTTCAGTAAACTTGAAAGAGCTTTCCGAGTTAGCTTGTTGGGTTGTTCCGGAAATGCGTTGGACCTTAGTAATAAAACCCTAAATCGTTCTTTTAACCAAGCCTCGGCTTATTACAGTCGAGGTTTTTTATTTTCCAAGATTATTAAATTATTATAGCTTGAAGATAGCTTTTAATCTAAACTATGACTACCGAAGAAAAAATAAAACTGATTCAGGAAGTGGGCGAGGAGATAATTGGTCTCTCGGAGATTGAAGAGAAAATAAAACAGGGGAAAAAACTTGTTGCGTACGACGGTTTTGAGCCCTCCGGTCGGATTCATGTCGCTCAAGGTTTTGTTCGCGCTATGACAATTCAAAAACTTATTAAGGCCGGCATCCACTTTAAAGTTTTGATTGCCGACTGGCATGCCTACGCCAATAACAAACTGGGCGGGGATCTGAAAAAAATTCAGCAAACCGGTCGCTATTTCATTGAAGTTTGGAAGGCGTGCGGTCTTGACACCAAAGGCATTGAATTCATTTGGGCTTCCGATCTAGTGGAAAAACCGGGCTATTGGTTTAGCGTTCTGAAAATTGCCAAAGAGACCACACTAAAGCGCATTATTCGTTGCTCTCAAATTATGGGACGAAAAGAGTCAGATAATTTAACGGCTGCGCAAATTTTTTATCCGGCCATGCAGGCGGCCGATATTTTTTTTCTAGGCGTTGATATCGCTCAACTGGGCATGGATCAACGAAAAGTCAACATGCTGGCCCGTCAAATCGCTCCCGCTTTGGGACTCGAAAAACCGGCGGCCGTTCATCATCACATGTTAATCAGCTTAAAGCCACCGGTGGATCAGTTGAAGGAGGGAGAAGATAAAATCGAGCAGACGATTGCTCTCAAAATGTCAAAATCAAAACCCGATTCAGCCGTCTTTATGACGGATACTCGCGAGGAGATTGCCGAAAAAATCGGAAAAGCTTATTGTCCGCCCAATGAAATCGAGCTAAACCCCGTTCTGGAATATTTCCGCTACATTGTTTTCCTCAAGCATTCACAGGTGGTTGTCCATCGCGAAGAAAAATTCGGCGGCAACATAACAGTCAACTCTTACGCCGAGCTGGAAAAACTTTACCAATCGGGTGAGATTTACCCGCTGGATCTCAAAAATAATTTAGTTACCTATCTCGATGAAATAATTGAGCCCGTGCGTGAATATTTTCGCCAAAACGATAAGGCCAGAAAACTGAAGGAAGAAGTGGAGACCTTTGAAATAACTCGCTAGGCCTAAAAAATTCTTGACTTGCTACAAAACTTGCTATAATGTTGGCCTCAATAAAAAGTTCTTTAATTGATTGTTGGAAGCCACGAAAAAATAATTGATTTAAGTCATCTTCAACCTTCAAAAATTTTGAAGGGAAAATATTAAAAGAGGAGTTAGGCAATGACAGGTATCAGTTTGTCTGATTTAAATACTTTAAATTTTCGAGTTTTAAATTTATTGAGGTTTCTTCCGGACGATTCGAGTCTTAAGCTTGCAAAACAATGCAAAGTGACCGTCGATTTGTTGATTGATAGGATCAAGCCCCACCTTGATTTTCTTTTTCATCTGCACGGCAACCCGAATATCTTTATCGATCGATATCAATTTTTGGATCGAAAACCTGCTGGCTCGGGGGGTATTTTTTTGGTTGATTTGCCGGATGGAAAATTGTATTTGGACGAAGCTGGAAACTTTGTTCGATTATTTGCTAAAGATAAAATCGATTCTTCTCTTGAAGTTTTTCCTCCCGGATACGATAGCTGGATCTTTGCTCCGCATTTTGGTCTGCTGATTATGAGTCTCGAAGATCTTGTTTACGAGGGAGAAAAAAGAGTTTCATTATTGGAAGAAAGGCTGGAAATTTTGACCAGAATCGGCGAAAGATCCATCTAAAATTAAATATCGTGGACTTCCTACAATTACTCGCCTCTCCCGACCCCGGTCCGGAGAGGTTTTTTTATTGAGTAAACTTAATGAATAATCTTTTTTGACTCAAAATACTTCCCCCTTATTTTCCCATAGGAGGAATTGAAGGTAATTTTTTTTGAGCTTTCGAGTGTCTGTTGACCAATTATACATTGGATTCCCTGAGGTTTTTATGTTTTTCTAGCTTCAAAGAAAAGATTTGGGAAGGTTGAAAGACCTACAAAAGCATTCTTTCATAGCTTTGCAATTCCTTCCTTGATTTCTTGCGGTCTCTAGTTGATTCTGCTTAGCTCGCGGGTAGCGCGCTCCAAATCTTTACGCAACGGATTTCCCGGCCACCGCGAATTGAGCGCCTCAATTACTCTTAAATAATGGGCAATCGTCTCTTTTTTGGTTCCTCTGAAGCGATCGAAAACTTCATCCTGATAGCGCGCGTAGTCGTCGATCATTTCCGTCACATTGCTCAAAACATCGGCCGACTTCAGCATCACCGAATCATGAGAAGATGTTTAATGTTTTCTAAAGTGTTTTTACAAAAAATCTTGTGATCTTTACACAATATCTTATTTTTAATTTAAAGCTCACAAATTCAATTTAAATTCCTCTGAAATCGATAATTATATTAGATAATCAAATCTTATACACTCTTCGCCTTACTGATGCGGTTCCAAACCAACCGGCAAACAGCCCGATAAACTTCTTTGCGTTCTTCTGTGGTTAATCCCAGCGCATCAAAAACAATTTTATCCAACTCCGCCCGATCAGGTAACGGATTCGGCTCCTGCTCCTCAATCGGAATCTCAGACTTCGGGTCGATTCCACATTCTTCAAAGATTGATTTCCGAATCTTACTATACACTGAAGGATCGTTTTTTATTTTTTTGTCATAAAAAACAAGGATGCGACCAAGATTTTCTACTGTCATAAATAATCCTCCGCCACCGACTAGTGCATATCCATAAACTTCTGTTTGTAAAGTAAATAAATAGCTGACAACTGAAACAATTAAGTTCTCTGGTTTATTTGACTCAATGCCGTAGAATACTTTATCAACTGGATATTTTTCTGTATTAAAAAAAATTTTAAATACAGGATTATATGTCGATGGGTACACAATTTTAGAATCAACCAGTCCTAAATTCCACCACATTCGTCTACTTCCACAGCTTGGACGCTCATCAAAGCCCTTCACCTCTCCCCACTCAATATACTTCAAAGCGTTTGTTCCTTTGAGCTCTTCTTTGCTTTTGTTACACATAAAAATTTTATATTTCAAATCCTTCGGATTGACTAAAATACTTTTGCACTCTCTCGGACTCTTGATGACCGGCTTTAAAAATTCCTCCTCAATTCCCCATTCTTTAGCTTTGGATTTCGTCAAATAAAAAAAATCATTGGCACCAGTCTTAATGCCAAAACGAACGTCCGCCACATCCCTTAATTTTACTAATTTATCCTTTCCTTTTTCCAAAATCGTAAAGAAAATATCAGGGGCGCGGAGATATTTACCGCCCCATTTGTCGCCGACGTATTTTCCCGTCTTAACCAATGTTTTATCTTCATATTCCGTTCCCGCCTCCTTCAAATCTTTGATTGAAATCGGATAGACTCGAAAATTTTCGTTGTTCAAGACTTGCTTAGCCTCTTCTATTTCTAAAAGATTATTCGTAAAAATAACCTTTTCAAAAGGTTTTTTGAAGGCCGTGAACTTTACCAAATGATTTTCATCCACTTTTTTTTGAGGAGCATGGATAATCGAAATAATTGTGTTCACATCGGCGGCACCAAAACTACGCTTGGCGTGATTGTCTATAATTAAATCAACTGGGCAGCGTTTAAGCAAGAACTCTTGAAGCCAAGTTCCGTAGCCGACATCCAACCAAGAATTGGAGCAGATGAAGGCGTGAACTCCCTGAGAATTAAGAATTTTTAATCCGCGAATATAAAAATAAGTATAAAGATCCGATTGGGCGTTGATTTTCTTTTTTGGTGGAAAATCATTGGGGAAATCAAGCCGTACCATCTCTTGAAGATATTTTTTATACTCTTTTTTATCTTTAACTTTTCCCATCGGATCTTCAATTGATTCCTGACGAACATAGGGAGGGTTCCCGATAACAATATCAAAGCCTTTCTTATCGCCCCAAAAAATATCAGCGAATTCTATGTTCCAAACCAATGGTTTGCCTTTTTTTAATAATTCTTTTTGTTCTAGTAAGTCTTTAATTTCCTTTTCTAATCTTTCTATTTTTTCTTTATTATCCAATTGAAGAGTGGCTTGTTGTTGTTCTTGCAGATAGCCTAAAGAGGGCAGCAGCGTCATTGTCTCAGATATTTTTATATTTTTCTCTTTTTTAATTTCATCTTTTTTTGTCTTGATTTCTTCATCAATAATACTTTCATAGATTGATAATTCGCGGTGAGCGCAGACATCGAAATCATTTTTTAGCAGCTTGATTTTATTGTCGAAATAATCGATTTTATATTTTCTGAGTTTTGTTATTTTTATTTTGTTATTCGTGCTCAAACTTAAATTTCTACCCGCGACCGGAAAGCTCTTTGAACCGACTCTTTGAACCAAAGAATCGCCTCTTCGAACCTTGAAATCTAAACTCGGCAAAATTGCTTCCATTGAATTTTTCATTTCTTCGGGCGTATCGATAAACAAAGAAAGCCAAAGCCTTAGTTGGCAGATCCAAACCGCCCATTCTTTGGCTTCGACACCGTAAAGAGAGTTTTTAATAATTTGTTTTTTTCTTTCAAAAACATTTCTCCCATTTAATCCGTAACGCTCCTTTAAAGATTGTTCGACTTCATCTAAAACTTGCATCATTCCAACCAGAAAAGCTCCCGATCCCGCCGCCGGATCACAAATAGAAAGTTGCTCCAGTTTTTCAAGAATCATCATCGCCTCCTTTTTTGAGAAACTTCCTTTTTTCTCATCTTCATCCTCCCCGCTTTCCCTAAAAAAAAGTTCATAAAGATTTTTTTTGCTAATGGATGAATCGAGATTTTTTTCTAACCATTTGATTAGGCTCCATCGACACATTATATCAACTTCCATTCTTTGTGTATAGACTGCTCCATCAGCTTTGTTGACAAGTCTTTCAAAAATAATTCCCAAGAACTCCGGATTAAGCTGTAGATCCTCATCGTCAAGAGCATTTTCTTCTATCGTAAAGCTGTGCGAAAAAAGAAATTCAAAAAAAGATTTTATCTGTTCGTCCGGAATAATCCAACCGTTATTGTCATAGCCTCTTTTTTCCTTAAAAAGCCCGCCATTCAAAAAAGGAGCCATTTGCAATTTCAGTTCGGTTTCTTTTGAAAAATTGTTTTTTCCGTACTCAACTTTATGACCGGGACTTGAATTCAGCGCTTCAAAAAATAAAGGACAGAGCCAGTTTGAATAAAATTCGTTCTTTTTGTTTGAGCTTGAATACTCTCTATAAAAATTTTCAATAAATTTTTCGTCACCACCTAGCCATTTTCTCTTTTGGATAAAGCCGAGAAAAATAGTTCTTATGGCAAAAAGAAGAACGAATTCTCTCGATAAGTTGTCGTCATCTATATCATTGATTTTTTTTGTTTCCTGAATAATCGTATCGTATATCTTGAAAAAATCATCATAGAACAAGTTTGTAACCGCGGAGATTGAGAAAGCTTCTTTGATTTCATCAACGGATTCAATCTTTTTCTCCCCAATCTGCTTCAAAAAAGTTTTGTTGGTTAGTTCCTTATTAACAAAATATGTAAATCGCTTAAAGTGACTCCACTGTCTTTTTGTGCCTATGCTCTCAGGATAGACAAGAGAAAAGCGGAAGTGGCCATCTTTATCATAAAAAATAAAAATACCGGCAGAAAAGATGCGATTTTCGTTTGATTTTAATATGTTTTTAGCTTTTTCATATTGGGCTCTTTTGCCCGATCGTTCAGATAAACTATTTTTGACTTTAAAAGAGCAAACAATAATTTTCTCAATTTCAGAAAAATTTATTTCTCCGATTTTCAATCCATCCTTAAAATTATCATCATCGTAACGAGTGTAATTTTCTTCTCGCACAACAAAATTGCGATTTTTTTCCCGAAAAAACCGGCTAAATTTATCAACGGAAAAATCATTAATTATAGTTTCTAGAATTTGCCTGGATTCGCTCATTGATTCTTAATTAATTTTAAAACTGTATTTGGTCTGTATTTTAGGTTATTGATCATTTGGCTTTATTAAGCCAAAATAATTAAAATTATTCGAAAAAACACAGTTACTCTGTATTTTTCCTTAAGCGCCAGTATGCTTTGCTTGATCTCTCCTTACCGTCGAAATAAATCATTTCTTCGTCTCTGAGTTTGTTTAGTAAAATATTAATTTGAATTTTATTCAACTTATCCTCAAAAAGCTCCTTGAAGTCCGACATTCTGCCTTCTTTATGCTGAATAAAATAATTTAAAAGCACTTCTTTCTGCTGTTCTTTGCTAAGCCATTTTTTTCTTGTGTATTCGCCTTTACCCTCAATAAATTCATAAAAATTCTTTGCTAGGATATACCTGGTACCCCTGCCATGATTAATTTTCTCTATAATATTGTTTTTCAGAAAATATTTTAGTCTATTCTTATCCTCAGGGATTCCGGTTCCTCTTATTTTTTCCAACTCGATAAAATCCTTTGTTGATGAAAAAAGCTGGTTTTTTTGATTAATTTTTTCTAAATAATAAATAAAGCCGGGATCTTTAACAATGGCGGGAATATTTAAAATAACTTGATCATTGTCAGTCCCGTCAAAATTCGGCAAACCCTTTCCATCAGAAATAGTTTTTTTGTAAATTCGATCCAGTCCGATTCCAGCCCTTTCCACTAAACCTATGCGGCTCAGTACATCCATCAAAAATGGATTTCTCCACTTTCCTTCAACATCTAAAATATTTTCTACTGACACACCGGAGACAAAACCTCCGGGACTTTTTATGGACAAATTGCTCGGAGACAAGCGCACATAGACAGGCTCTGTCCGATTATCATATTCTCTGTGAGCAAAAGCATTCAAAACCGATTCTCTTACGCTATTTTTATCGTATGCCCAAATATCCATCTCAAAAAAGCCCTGTTTAAAAGGAACGCGAACATTACGAGCGTTAACATATTTCCATATTTCAGCTTCGACTGATAGATAGGCTTTTCTTGTTGTGTAGCGATTTTCAAATTCAAGTTTGTGCTCATCTGAACGCCATTCTAAAAATATTTCATGGTTGGGAATTAATCTAGCCAAAGAATCTTCTTTTCCTACTAACAACAAACAAGCATTTGTTATTTTATCTTTTCTTACTAAAAGTAATTTTTGCAAAATATCTTTATGAGAAACTTCTTTTAGCTCCTTGTTCCCCGATTTTAGGATATACTTGTCCTTTAAAATTCTAAGTAATTTTGGGTCTAAATCATCAAAATTTGCTGAGAGATTTAATTTTGCAGAAAAGTCTTCTCTATTTTCAGTTAATATTTTTTTGAGAGTCTCGTCATCCATAGGAACTAGATTTTCACCATTTCTCATCAATGGAACATTGTAAAATTTAAAAGTTCCCCCTACCGGATGTGCTGGTATTTCTATCACCTGAACAGTCCCCTCCGGGGTCTTTAGGGTTTGAATTTCGACTCTTCTTCCTAAAGCCTCGTACAATTTTTCTTTGGTTTGGGTTATGTTTTGAATGGCCTTTGTGCCAACGATATCTCGTCTACCGGTTTTTTTATTTATTTTGTCCTTAACTCCTAAGATTAAGTGTCCGCCACCTTCGTTGCCGATGGCAACAGAATAGCCATAAATCGACTTACGATTTTTTTTACCTCGTTTATTGTCCCTTCCTAGTACTGAAAAACTATTCTTTGCTTCTTTAAACTCAACATTCTCATTTTCAGAAGGTTGAGCTAAAATCTTCATTAAATCCTCAATAATCATTTTTTAAGATTATTAATAGCGATAATAACTTCTTTTTTCTGCTCTTTCTGGCGATCCTTTTCTTTGGCTAGATAGTCCTCTCCTAATTCTTTTTTTAATGCCCTAATTTCTTTGACAGAGTTTTCTTTCAATCCGATAATTCGACGCAAAGTATAATCGGCCAATGTACCGTATGATAAAATATCTTCTTTCAACATTCTCAGAAAATCCTTGTGGGGGATAAGACTTTCTGTGTTGCTTAAAATAAGAGAATCGAGGCTATTAAGAGCTTTTGACTCAAGACTTTGTTCGCTAACGGAACCTAAACGAAAGTTTTTGTATGTTTGGATAGAATCGTATGCTTTCCAAAATTGATCTGTGTTCCAGTTTTGTGCTTTTTCGTTCGATTGGCAAACAATTTTTTCAAAGACATCTTCAAGGCTTGCTTGAAATATTTCAATCTTTTCCGTGTCGGTTTTTGCTCCACTGACATAGAGTCTCCCCTTTTTGAAAAAAACCAAAAGCTCATTTTCTGTGTAAATTTTTGCTACCTTGATTCTTGGAGGATATTTCTTCAAGCCAGCAATCAACTCCGGATTATCTTTCTTTATTTTTAAATAGTGGTTTAACGCTTTAGTGTAAAATCCTTCTTTTTCTTGCTGATCTGGATTTCGTTGAATTCGGTTAAAAAGTCCTGCGGGGGTTGGTTCTTCGTCGATATTAAAAATTTTTGAATCCTCGCCCAAAGTATTGTGGATTAAAAACATTTTGTTGGCAGCAATTTCACGCGATTGAACCAGTGTCGCACCTTGTTCAGTCGGAAAGAAGTTTACAATATAAAGCTCATTAAAAACTTTTTTACTAATACGATTGATACGACCAAGCCGCTGAATAACCCGAACCGGATTCCATGGAATGTCATAATTAATGACCATTCCCGCTCTGTTCAAGTTAAAACCCTCTGAAATTTTGTCGGATGTCAATAAAATATCAAAATTATTTTCTTTACTATTGTATGAGGCGTCAAAATTTTTGTTGATTTGATTGATTTTTGCTACTGACAAGCCACCGTCTACTACTAAAATTCTGTCTTCAAATGTTTTCTCTAATGCTTTTTCAAGATACTTAACAGTATCAATATATTCAGAAAAAATAATAATTTTTCTTTTTGGCTCATCCTTTTGTGGCTTTTTGTTTAATTCTTCTTTCAGGTGCTTCAACAAGCAAGCGGTTTTCGGATCATTTTTAATAAGACTCATTCTGTTTAGCTCTGATAATATTTCGTCAAACAATTTTAGATCCGAATCAATGTCCCGAAGAAAAGCATTTTTGTGCTTAAATGCACTTAATTTATATCGTTTGTGGTTTTTGGGGTATTCACCTTTTTTTATTTTTTCCTCATACTCTAAGAGATATTTTTCAATATCTTCAGCCTCTAATTCATAGATTTTTTCCAAAAGTGCTCTATCTAGAATATACTCTCCGGTTTTTTTAATAAAATCTCGACTACTTTCCGTAATTTTCTTGAAGTTTTTGATGCTTTGCGCAAATGACCCAAAAGAACTTTCAAATCGTTTCACGATCAATCGTCTCATGAAGTCAAACAAATTTCTTTGCTGAATAAATTGACGATTATCATCTTTACCCATCTTGTCCTCAACAACTTTTTCGTATTCAAAGGGTCTGTAAATTGAGCCTTTAAACCTTCCCCCCTCCTCTGGCTCGCCAAAATAATTTTTTATGACTTCATCATAAAATCTGGACTGTTCAACTGTTAAATAGAAAGGCCACTCTATGGGATCTTCCACTTTTGCAAGATTTTTGACTTCATTTTTGTAATAAGGATTATTCTGCAAATCAAGTCGATTACGCCTTATTGTTACCGGCTCAATAACATTTCTAATTTGCTTAGAAAGATAGCGGGCTCTTACGGCGACTTTTTTCAAATCAACGGTTTCTTCTTCGAATAATGCTTTATAATAATTTATAGCTTGATTTCTTTTAGATTCGTCAGTGGAACTCCAATATTTACTAATATGCCCAAGCTTCTCAAACATACCTTTGAAACCCTTGAATTGATCAACCAAATTGTTTTCTAATGTAATCGAGGATTTTTTAGGAGTTATAAAAAGTTTTAAAAGAGCTAAAATATCCGCTGGACGGTTGTTAAAAGGGGTGGCAGTCAATAAAATCACTTGTTTTCCACGACAAATATTTTTCAGAAGCTCATAGTTTTTCGTGTCTTGATTCCTAAAACTGTGAGCTTCATCAACTATTATAACTTCAATGTCCGTAGCCTTTTTAACGAACTCCAATATTTTCCCCAGATCACCCGATGAACGAACTTCCCAATCATAAAGGCTAAATTCTTCCGTATATTTTTTCCAGCCAGAATTTTTGTTACTATCACCTATAAGACCCGGGGGACAAACAATCAGCCCGCGTTTTTTCAGCTGTTTCGCTATGGCACAGGCAATAATTGTTTTTCCCAAACCGACTACATCAGCTACAATAACTCCGTTATTTTTTTCTATTATGGCCAATGCTTGCCTAACCGCATCTAGCTGATATTGATACGGCTTATAATTATTTTTTTCTAGAATTTTAATCAAAGAATCGCTAATTTCTTTTTGCTCGAACGAATCAAGATATGTTTTTAAAACTAAACAAAAAGCTTCAAATGGTGAAATATCTTTTACTAATGTTTCTGCTTCAATAACTTGAACGAGTTTCTTTTTAAGATCATCAAATTCGGTAATCTTCACTGCTTCTTGCCAAAGATCTTCAAAATACTGCTCGGCATCCCCAAAACCATAATCGCCTATTTCTACATTGAATTCATTTTGGGTAGAAAGACCGGCACTAGTTAAATTACTCGATCCTGTAATAAATAAATTTCTTTGACCTACTTGACTTTCATCCAACTTAAAAAGATAAAGTTTGGAGTGATTAGGCTTAAAAGTTTTACGGATAATTAATTTGTCTTTTTGAATAAGCTTAATAAAAAATCTTACCTGTTCATAAAATTCTTGGTTATCAAGACTTTCGTTGTTTAAAGATTTTTTTATCGATTCAAAGAATTTATAAGTTTTTTCCTCATCAGATAACTGTTCTTTCTCTGAAAATTCAATTAAGCCAAAATTGGATTGATCAACATTTAGGCCAACAAGAACTTTAATGACGGTATCTGGCTTCTTTTTTAATCCTTCGTAAAGCTCTCTAATCCCAGAGAAATAGAAGAATCCAACCAAAAATTTTAACTCCTCGCTGCTTTTTATTAGTTCCAGCAAGCGATCTTTAAGATTATCCGCCCCACTGTTGGTAATGAAATTTTTCATCTTTTATTCCTAAAAAGTTTTTAGAAGATAAAGCTAACAATCACTCTTGTTTTGCATTTCACTCTCACTCTACTCCCAAACAAAAAATGGGGGAAGAGAGGGCTTAACCTAAATACCTGCTTACCCTGCCTACCGGCAGGCAGGCGGCAGGCAGGTAGATTTGGAGATTGATCAGAAATAAAGACTCCAAAAAAAGAAAAACCCCTGGCGCGCGGCGAGGGGTTGGGGTTGTGATGAGGGATTGAGAAAGGGTCTGGGTTGAGGGAATGTGCTGGTTGAGTTGTTTTGTTGGAATGTGCTTGTTAAATTTTTTGGAAGGTGCTGATGTGCATTTACAGAATAATGTTTTTTTTATTTTATGACAAGAGTTGCAACTATGACCAAAGAGACAACCGACCAACGAGGAACTTTCGACTTATTGCCCGCTTTGAAATAGGCAAAGGCAATACCCGTCGCCAAGACGGCCATTGCTAACCGAGCACACCAAAAAACCGTCGGGCTAATCCAACTCAAGCTGAAAATAACAACTGAGCCGATTAACAAAATTGGGAAAACGATGACTGAGAAAACTGAAGCAAGCAGATGATATCTGGCGCTTCTTTCCATATCGGCGACAGTCGGAACCATTTTTTTCTCCTATCGATAAAATATTTTGGCAAGGAGCATGGATTGGGAATCAATATATCTTTATTAAAGGTTATTGTCCAGACGGAGATATACCAAAAAGAGGTGCCTAAGCACCTCTCGTTGGTTATTAAAAATTTCGGCAAACTAACTATTGAGTAGCGGTTTGGGTTTGGCAGTCGCAGTTGCGCATACCTTTGCCCATGCCCTTGCCCTTTTGCCCGTCAGCTTTGCCCATTCGGCCTTGGCCTAAACCGAGTTCGGCGCGAATTTTGTTAGCTTCGTCAATCTTTCCCTCTTTTCTTAACTTGTGCATTTCGGCAAATTTGGCAAAATTATCTTGATTAATGACTTCCGTTACTCTGCCCTTGCCCGCCATAAGGTTTTTCCAAGCTGCATAGTCCTTATTTTCGAAAGCTTTCTCCATCGCTTCGTGTCGCTCCGGAGTGTAATTCGGTCCTGTTTGGGAAGCGTCTCCACGATAAGCGAAAGTAGGGATGGCGATCATGGCCGCCGAGGCGACTCCGGCAGTGCAAAGAGCGCCGGCCAGAAGATAACTATTTAGATTACGATTATACTTTTTCATCTTTTTAAATTAGGTTTATTAGTGAACAGTTGCGTACGCACTAACCTATAACGAACGAAGGGAAAAAAAGTTTCAAAAGGAAATTTGCGGACAAATTGTTGACGGACTCTTTCTCTTTCCTCGCCCGCTCCAAGGTTTAATTTCCTCCGCCCGAAAAATGTTTTCCGCTTCCTTGACTCCCATTATTTTAATCATCATTTCCGGCATTAAATTGATTCTTCGACTGATATACACCCCGTCGTCAAGTTTTACATACCAAACAGTCCCGACCAAATCTTCTAAATTTAAATTATTTTCTTCCACTGTTAACACCTTGCCTCCCAAAAAACCGATGTCCGGACGGCTCCAAACTTTCTCTCTGTCGAAAGAGAGCTCCTTATAGTAGGGAACGCTATTACAAAAACATTCGTGGGTCCATTCGCTTTTGTTAGAAAAATAAAGTGCACTGCCTATGAAAATCACCAGAGAAATTAATCCGGCTGAAATCAACCAAGTACCGTAACGATAGCCATGTTTGGTTTGGCGAAAGACCAAGAAAGCCAAAAAAAAGAAAATTGAAAGAATCAGTAACCAAAAACGAGGAAAAAAATGCCAAAGAAAAATCCAGCGTCGGCCTTCACCCAAACTGAAAAATTCTTGGCTCATACCTAAAGAAAAATAAATCAAAAGCCCCGAAGCCACTCCGCCCGAGACAATTAAAATCGCTACGATCGCCCAAACTGAAAAATTCTTCAATTCAAATTGCCATTTGGGAGTCGGCTCTATTTTTTCCCGTTTAATTTTCTTGAGAGTTTCCTCGATTACTTGCTTCTTCATGGTTTATGAAAAAAATTAAAGACTAAGAATTCTTCTATCAAATTGAGATAAAAGCATTTTTTTGCCTCTTTTAATAAGTGTGGCTACCGTTCCTTTCGGTTTTTTTAGAATATCCATAATTTCTTCGTAGCTTTTTTCTTCCAAAAATCTTAGAACCATGGGTTCTCGGTATTTCAACGGCATCTTATCTATAGTCTTTCGTACCGCGCGCATTTTTTCTCTAACTGCGACTTCTTTCTCCAGATTAGCACTCGATTTAATGAACTTAAAAAGATCGTCCTTATCTAGAGAAATAGTCGTTTTTTTGCCCCCTCTTTTACGAATTTCATCAACAGTATGATTATGGGTAATACGATAAATCCAGCTGGAAAACTTGAGGGAGTCTTCGTAGTCGTTCAAATTTTTATATACCTTAATGAAAACTTCCTGAAGAATATCTTCGATATCTTCTTTGGAGAAGAAAGAAATTCGTCGAACATAGTAAAAAAGTTTCTCTTCGTATCGTTCCATCAGGCACGCCAAATAATCCGGGTTCTTTTTTGCCAGTTCCACCACCTCCGAATCGGTTTTTCCTTCGCAGTTAACTGATAAACTCAAGATTGAAAATTATTTTTTTATTTTACTTATCATTTGAAACGATTGAGTAGTTTAAAAGTTTTCGTCATTTTAGCTCATTTTTTCGATTGAATCGAAGACTTCCAAAGTTTTTTCCGCCGTTTTTCGCCAAGTAAATTTCTGGGTATATTTTTTCCCTTCAACGGAAAGGTTGGCTCTAAAAAGGGGATCTTCCAACATTTTTTCCAGCGCTCGCGTGAATTCGGCCACATCATAAGGGTTCGAAAGTAAAGCTTTATCCCCCAGTATTTCTATCATGGAAGAAGATGCGGATGCAAGCACGGGAACACCGGTGGCCATCGCTTCTAACGGTGGCAAACCAAAGCCTTCGAAAAGAGAGGGGAAAAGGAAAATTTCCGCTAAAGCATAAAGATTAGGGCGATCCGCCTCCTCGACTGAACCGATGAAAAAAATATCTTTTTTAAAGGGTGATTTAGCATATTCATCGAAAACTTTAGTGGAAGACCAGCCGACACTACCAGCGATAACCAAGGCTCGATCACTTCCGGTTTTCAATTTAAACAAATTGAAAACCTTGATTAAAAAGGCTAAATTTTTTCGTGGCTCGATAGTGCCCAAAAAAAGGAAAAAAGGTTTCTTGGGTAATTTATACTTTTTAATCAATTTTTTACGCTTTATTTGAGTCACCGGTCGCTCAACTGAAAAAAATTTTTGATCCAACCCCAAATGGATAGCTTCTATTTTGTTCTTCGAAAGACGGTAGGTTTTTCTCAAATCGTAAGCGGTGAAAGCGGAAACCGTAATTATTTTTTTCGATTCCAACGCCTTTTTTTTAGGATTGATGAGAAAATGCCAAATTCTTCTTTTTCTGTTGAAAAAGTGAGGAAAATGTTCGAAAGAAAGATCGTGAAATGTTATTATAAACGGAGTTTTATCTTTGAGAGCAAAAAAATTCATGTTGGGGAAAAAAAACAGATCAACCGGCCCGGTAAAATATTCCACAGACGGTTGGCCGAAGAACCAAAAGAGACCATTAAGTAGTTTATTGGGCCAAGATCGTTTCACAAGAGAGACATTGGGCAAGTAAGACCAACTGATCAGCTCCGGCGGACAATGACCGCTAAAACTATTAAAAAAAAGTACGAATTGGTGATTGGATCCCAACACAAACAACTCCGGCAACAGACTGCGAATATATTCCTCCACCCCAGTGTTTTTTCCGCCCGAAAGAGCGCGAACATCAATGCCAATACGCATAATCATTGAGTCTAAAAAACAACGAGAGGGGATAAACCCCTCTCACTGCTTATTTAATTTCTTTCGTATCCGTTAATGAGGTCTATTTGACCGCATCTTTCAAGCCTTTGCCGGCTTTGAATCGGGGTACGGTTCGGGCCGGGATTTTAATCTCAGCTCCAGTTTGAGGATTGACACCTTTTCGAGCAGCTCTTTTAGCCACCAAGAAGGTTCCGAATCCGGTCAAAGTTACTTTACTGCCTTTTTTCAAGGCCTCTTTGATAGTCTCCAAAGCAGCTTTAATAGCGGCTTCGGCGTCTTTCTTTGAGAGACTGGCTTTTTTAGCCACGGCAACAACCAATTCTTCTTTATTCATTTTCTGTCACCTCCTTCCTCTCTTTTGTACATCGATAAAATCATTTTTCTTTTTGCTCTTTTAGGTGGTATCGTCGCTTAATAAAGCTTACTATTACCAAATACCACAGCTTAATAATATGTCAAATCGACCGCGACGAGTTTTTTTAAATCCAGACTACATTATCGAACACTTCCTGAATATCCGGATTTTCTTTTAACTCCTCGATTAGACCATTGTAAAGCTTTTTTTCTTCCGGTGTCAATTTTATGCGGGTTTTTGGAAAGTAGCCGACGCCGAAATTGTCAATTACATCCTCTGGAAGTGAGTTTCTGACTTTAAACAAAAAATTAAGATCGACTAACAATCTTAACCGATTTTTTGTTCTTTCCTCAAAATCATCAACACCCAGTTCCATGATTTTTTCCAACCATTCCTCCTTTTTTTCGAATTCTATTTCCATGTCAATAAAACCGGCGCGTCTGAAATTCCAACCGACTCCCCCGTCCGCCATCTTTCCCCCTCGATCTTCCAAAATTTTTCGAAGCTCGCTAACTGTCCGATTTCGTTTGTCCGTTATAGCCAGAATCATCAACATCGTTCCGAAAGGACCAACCGCTTCATAGACGATTTCTTCCAATTCAGCATTTTCGCGATCGCCTGCCTTTTTGACCAAATTATCCACCCGATCTTTCGGCATGTTTGCTTCTTTGGCTTTCTGAATAGCCAACCGTAACGCTGGATTAAAATCCGGATTGGAACCGCCCAACCGTGAGGCGACTACAATGGCGCGACCCAATCTGGTGAAAATTTTGGCCTTTTTTGAATCTAGCAGGGCTTTTTTTCTTTTAATCCCGGACCAATGGCTGTGTCCCGACATAGCTAAAATTTAAATTTTTCGAATGCCAAATTTGGCAATTGACTGTAAAATCCCCAATAGCGTAAAGGAAATAAATAAATTTGTCCCGCCGGCGCTCAAGAAGGGTAGGGGCAACCCGATTACCGGCATTATACCCAAATTCATTCCCATATTGACCAAAAAATGAATGAGAAAAAACCAAAAAATGCCGATTGACAAAAAATAACCGAAATTGTCGCGACTGATTGAAGCGGTAGAAATAACCGAAAAAAGAAAAAAGCCTGAGATAAAAAGAAAAATCAGAGAACCGACCCAGCCGGCTTCTTCCGCAAAAACGGCAAAAATAAAGTCACTATGAGCTTCCGGCAGAAAATTCAATTGGCTCTGAGAACCGTAGCCCAGTCCTTTACCCAAAAAACCGCCGGAGCCGATAGCCGTGATCGATTGAAGAGTGTTGTAGCCCACTCCGCGTGCATCTGTTTCCGGATGTAAAAAAGTGCTGAGACGCGCCTTTTGGTAGTCTTTCAGAAAGAAAAACCAACCGGAAGAAGCAATGGCCACTCCAACTAAAACTATAGCTATTTTTCGATAAAAGCTCAGATTCGACGCGAGAATAAAACCAAGCCAAATGCCCAATAGAGCCAGTGTGGAGCCCATATCCGGTTGCATATAAGTCAAAACCGCAAAAGGTAGAGGGATAAGAAAAGAGACTAACAACACTTTGAAAGAGTAGACTAGATTGTGGTATTTGGCGAAAAAAAGAGAAAGAGCAACGATAGTCGTTAGCTTGGCTAATTCGACCGGTTGAAAATTGAAAAATTTAAAGTCGATCCAACCGGTTGTTCCGCGAATTTCAACTCCGCCAATCAGCACAAACACCATAAAACCGAGGGTAACCGCAAAAAGATAGCCGATTAATTTCTTAAAAATACGATAATCCTGATGACCGATTACAAAAGCAATAATCAAGCCCAAAAAAATGTAAGTAAGCTGATGATAAAAAATACGAATTTCCGGCGAGTTATAAAAAAGACTATAAAGCGTGCTCAGGCCCAAAATAATCGTCATTCCAGCGGTCACCCAAAGCACCCACTGTTGAGTCATAAACCATCTTTTGAGTGCGATCAGATTAACCATAATTATTCCTGAGTTACCCTCAGCACTTCCTCAATGGTAGTCAGACCCTCCGCCGACTTGATGAATCCGTCCTGAAGCATAGTTAGAACGCCTTTCTCAATGGCTACAGCCTCAATTTCGGCCGCATCAGCTCGCTTCGAAACCAGCGCCCTGATATCATCGTCCATTTCTATTACTTCGTAAATACCCATTCGGCCCTTATAGCCTGATTCGGCACATCGCTTGCACCCTTGACCGCGATAGAAAATAATTTCCTCCCAGCTTGCCACTTCGGGTCGAATTATTTTCTCCCGTTTCATTGCTTCCAAGAGGTCCGCTAAGTCGACTTTTCGTCCCAACTCCTCAATTTCTTCCTTCTTGAGACGATATTCCACTTTGCACTCCGAACAAATCTTGCGTACCAATCTTTGAGCAATAACGATATTGAGAGTCGATGCCAACAAGAAAGGTTCCGCCCCCATATCCAACAAGCGAGGCATTGTAGCGGAGGCACTGTTGGTGTGCAAGGTTGAAAGCACCAAATGCCCGGTCATAGCGGCATTAATGGCAATATGCATTGTCTCTTCATCTCGAATTTCTCCTACCATGATAATATCCGGATCTTGACGCAGAAGGGCCCTTAAACCGGCTGCAAAAGTTAGCCCTATCTTGGCATTAATTTGAGTTTGATTGATTCGGGGCATTCGATATTCAATCGGATCTTCGACAGTGCTAATATTGACTTGGTTGGTATTGAGAATGTCCATTACCGTGTAAAGAGTAGTCGTTTTTCCCGATCCGGTTGGTCCGGTCACTAAAATCATTCCGTGCGATTTATGCACACTTTTTTGGAGTGCCTCCAAAGCTCGATTTCTAAAGCCTAACTGTTCCAAAGTTAGCCCCTTGGACGATTCATTAAGCAATCTCATCACGATTTTTTCTCCGTCCATTATGGGCAAAATTGAAACACGAAAAGAGAACTTATAATCGCTATTCTCGATCTTAAAACGACCATCTTGAGGTAATCGATGTTCATCTAGTTTTAAATTGGCCAAAACCTTTATTCGAGCGATGATGGCCGGTAAAACCTCTTTGGGCAAAAACATAACATCGTGCAGAAGACCGTCAATGCGATAACGCACCACTACTTCTTTTTCCTCCGGTTCAATGTGAATATCGCTGGCCTGCTGTAAAATTGCGTGCTTCAACAGAACATCGACAATTTTGATTACCGGTAGTTCCTCCGCTCTTTTTTTGAGAAGATCAATCTCTTTGCCGATCGAATTTTTATCGTCCCTAACCGGATTTTTCGCCCTGTCGGCGATTGAAGCAAACTTGACATTTTCGTTGATTATTTCGCCAAATTCGGCTTTGAGAGACTTTTGATATTGGGTCAGAATATGTTTAATTGATTTTTCCGAAGTCAGACAGGGAAGAATTTTGCTTTGGGTCTTCTTGCGAATAAAATCAATCGTTTGAAGATCTTCCGGATCAAGCATTGCCACTTTAATTTTTGTTCCTTCTTTTTCGAAAGCTACAATGTTGTGTTTGCGAGCAATAGGCTCGGGAATAATTGTCAAAACTTCCTTGGGAACATACTGATTTTCAAGATTGACAAAGGGTATCCCCAGCAAGTAAGCATAAGTTTTTCTTAGCTGCTCTTCCTGAATCAGACCTTTTTCCATCAGAACGGTGCCGAGTTTTATTTTGGTATCTTCCGCCTCCAGAGAAGCTTCCTCCAACAAAGAAGCGGGAACGATTTCCGATTCCAGTAAAAATCCTTTTAATTGTTTGTCGCTGATAAACATAGGGGGAAAGGAATTAATTTTTATTTTCCGTAATATTTTGATTTAAAGCTCCGTCGATCGAGCCGCTTCGGCGATACTTGTTTCGCCGTTCACCACGCGAATCGCCGCATCTTGAGTCATCGTCAGCATCCCTTCACTAATCGCCTGTCGTTCTATCTCCGAAGTGATCATAAAACGGGAGACCATCTCTTCAAGTGTCGGACTCATTGCCATTATCTCCGCCACAGCGATTCGACCGGAATAGCCGAGATTCTTACATTTTTCGCAACCGACCGGCTCAAACAATTTTTCAATTTTTGAAGGCACTTCGACGCCGGAAGATTTGCTGACGGTGGCTAGCACCTCCTCAAGTTTGCGTTTGTCTTGATCACTCGGTAACACCTCTTTTCGACAATGAGGGCAAAGCTTTCGGAGCAGTCTCTGCGCCATCATAGCGTTAGTGGAAGTGGCGATATCGGTAGGATCAATATTCATATTGATCAACCTTTGAATAGAAGCTACCGCGCTGTTAGTGTGCAAAGTGGAAAGCACCAAATGCCCGGTTAGAGAAGCTTGAATGGCTATTTTAGCCGTTTCCTCATCGCGAATTTCTCCAATCATCATTATATCCGGATTTTGACGCAGAAGTGCCTTTAAAGCGTTGGCGAAATCATAACCTTCCTCCGTGGAAACTTGGGTCTGGAGAATCCCCGCCAAACGATATTCTATCGGATCTTCTACGGTGATAATTTTAACTTCCGGTTTGTTCAGACGATTAAGCAAGGAATATAGCGTCGTTGTTTTTCCCGATCCGGTCGGTCCGGTATTCAGAATAATGCCGTTCGGTTTTTCAATTTCTCGCAATAATTTCTCCAATAATTGCGGTCTGAAACCGATTTTCTCCACCTCTAAAGCGCGAGCCGATTTATGAAGCAATCTCAACACTACCGTCTCTCCGTAACCGCCCGTAATGATTGAAACTCTGACATCGATTTTAGTGTCGGCAATGTCGTTGATTTGCATTTCTAAAGCGATGCCGAAACGACTGTCCTGGACCGCCTCGTGAGAATCGGTTTTAAAACCTGAAAGTAGCTTGATCTGCGATAAAATTGGTAAATAGTCCTGAGCCTTAATATCCGTTATGTCCTCCAAAATACCGTCAATACGATAACGAATTTTGATCAGATCTCCCTGCGGTTCCATATGAATGTCGCCCGCATCGAAGGCCAATCCGCCCGCGACCACATAATTGAGGATTTCCTTATTGCTCGCCTTTTGGATCAGTGATGCCATTTTTTGAGCGTCAAAACCGCATTCAAGCGTTTCCCCGATCTGTTTTTTGTCTATTTTCAATTGCAAGGAGAGAAGTTGGGTCATGATTTTCTCATAAACCTCCTGCAGATACTGGCCGGCGCCCGTCGTTCTTTCCACTTCGTCCATTGAAGTGATGCCTTCCGAGGCTTTTAAAATTCCGTCTTGAAGCATGGTAATCATACCGGATTCCATCGCCGCCGCCAGGAGATCGGTGGCCGGCGCCATCTCCAAAACTAATTTTTCCGTTTCCTTGTTGATCTCAAAAACTTCAAAAATGCCCATTTGTCCTTTATAACCGATACCCTTACAGCGAGGACAACCTTTGGCTCGAAAAAGAGTAGTAATATTTTTAGGAATTTCCACTCCCGCCTTAGGCGAAATAATCGAGAGAAAACGACCCATACTTTCCAGTGTTTCTTTGGCGGGTACATACTCTTCTTTGCAATAAGGGCATAGTTTTCGCACCAATCTTTGAGCAATGACACAATTAACGGAAGGAGCAATCAAGGTCGGTCGAATACCCAAGTCAATCAAACGAGGAACAGCGCCGGAAGCTGAATTCGTGTGCAAAGTGGAAAAAACCAAATGACCGGTCAGAGCGGCGTGAACCGCAATATCCCCCGTTTCCTCATCTCGGATTTCTCCCACCAGAATAGCGTCCGGGTCTTGACGGACAATTGAGCGCAAACCGTTAGAAAAATCATAGCCTTTTTCTTTGTGCACCTGTGTTTGCGAGATACCGGGCAGACGGTACTCGATCGGGTCTTCAATCGTAATAATTTTCGTATCCGGACTGTTAATGCGCATAAGGCAGGCATAAAGCGTTGTTGTTTTTCCCGATCCGGTCGGTCCGGTATTTAGGATCATACCATTGGGCTTGTTTAGCTGGCTAATCAACTGATCAAAGGCGCGACCTCGCAAACCCAAATCCTCCAATTTTAAGCCAACTGAATCTTGATTAAGCAACCTCATCACCACATTTTCACCATAATTACCCGGCAGGATGGAAACTCTTACATCAATTTCGGAAGAATTAGTTTTAATAGTAAAACGACCATCCTGAGCTCGGTCTCGAATATTTAATTTCAAGCCGGAAAGCATCTTAACGCGAGAAAGGACATAGGGATAGAAATTATAGGGAATGTGGACAATATCGTGAAGCACACCGTCTAAACGATAGCGGATTCGAACATCTTCCTTTTGCGGTTCTGTGTGAACATCGCTCGCTTCCAATTTGATAGCGCCGGCGATAATTACATTCAAAACTTCCGTGGTGGGTAACTCTCGAATTCTTTTTTTGAGGTCAACCAGTTCTTTAATGTCGTTTTCAAATTTTTCCAAGTCTTTACCGGACAGCGTTAGCATCATTTCTTCAAGCGAAGTCGAGAGATTCGCCTGTTTGTAGCGATCCAAAGCTCTTTCTAGGCTAGTTTTAGAAATAATGTAAATTCTAGAATTGTAGCCTTCATCTTTTTCCATTTTTTCGAGCACTTCCTGTGTTTTTGGATCTTTCGGTTCAACGACGCCGACTTTTAAGTCTCGTCCCGCTTTTTGAATAACAACCAACTGTCCGAAGCGCGAAACTTCCTCCGGCAAAGTGCTAATAGTTTCAGTGCCTACGGGAAAAATATTCAAATCAAGATAGGGTAAACCCAAACCGGCCGCTTTGATGGCCGCTTGCTCCTCCTCGGAAATGCGACTTAACCGTCTGGTTGTGTCTCTAAGAGTGATCTCCTGGAATTCTTCTCTTCCTGTCGAGCTGATTTTTTTTGAAAAAGCCATATTTATTTTTTACCTAATCGGTTGTTATTTTTTTTATTTTAGCATAGATTTAATTAAATAATCCAATTTGCAAAAATTAGACAAGCGGGTATGGTATATCGGTATTACGCAGCCTTCCCAAGGCTAAAAGACGGGTTCGACTCCCGTTACCCGCTCATTTGAACTTTTTTAACAACAGGCATTTACAGACTGAAAATAGTGTGCTAAATAAGCCAGTTGTTCTTTTAAGACCTTTAATTGTAACAACCAAGTACTTTTTAAGAAAATCGTCCGCATTCAAATTGAAAGGAGTTTCCTATGGTTGAGATTAAGATTTCCGATCACCTTCGAGAGCTCGCTTTGCAAGCAATAAATCGAATGGAAGATTTGGGGCTCGATGAAATCTCCGTAAAGGGGGCTTCGGGAATTTTTGTTTCCCGAGAGTTCAAGGGAGGTGAAGGCGTCACACTCCTGGATATTTTGGAGATCAATTGCAGTCATCCTCCAATCGGTTATTTCGTTTTTTACAGAAAATTATAATTACAAACCCAAGACAGGTTCAAACCTGTCTTTTTTATTTTTTGCTTCAAATAAAAAACCGTGTTTTAGTTTAGTCAGGAAAAATGATGGTACTTATCTGGACGGTCCGCCTCGGCGGGCCATTTTTTATAAAGATAAGCAATCGTCGAAAATAATTATTAATCAACCAAAACTATGGATAAAAGTTTTTATTCCGACAGTCAAACCGGTCACCTTAGCGAATGGGGTGCAGCTATCGCCCAGATTTGCGAGGAAAAAGGTATCGATCAAGAAGTAATTATCGAAGTGATTGAAAGCGCTCTTTCCGCTGCTTACAAAAAGGAAACCGGTCGAAAAGGCCGAATCGTTCGCGCAGACTTTAACGATCAATCAGGCGCCGGAAGTTTCTTTGAAATTTATCAAGTTGTTGACAAGAAAGACCGCGAATTTGCCGAAAAAGAAGAAAATTTTGAATTGCCCGCTCCGGACAAAAAACGCAAAATAAAAATTTGGAAAGAGGAAAACCTTGAAGATCGAGAGGACGCGAACACGCCGGAAGATGAAGAAAAAAAGCTTTTCTTTAGGCCGGAACGAGAAATTTTAATTGAAGAAGCGAAAAAATTACTGCCTAAGATAAAGAAAGGCCAGTATTTGGCCATTCCCGTTTCCGCCCCAAAAGATTTTGGTCGTATTGCCGCTCAAACGGCCAAACAAGTGATTTTACAAAAAATCAAAGAAACTGAAAAAAATATTATCTATAATGAATATGCTGAAAGGGTCGGTGAGGTTCTGCCCGGCACCGTTCAACGAGTTGAAGGTTTTCAAGCTCATATTGATTTGGGTAAAACTATCGCCCTCTTGCCACGCAAGGAACAAGTTGTCGGAGAGCGTTATGAACAAGGTCAGCGTTTGAAAGTCTATATTTTACGCGTTGATTCCGAGTCAAGGAACACTATGGTAATTGTGTCTCGCACCCATCCTGCCCTTGTGGAAGGACTCTTAAAATTGGAGGTGCCGGAAATTTTTGCCGGTGTGGTGAAAATTCACAAAGTGGTACGAGAGCCCGGTCAAAGAGCCAAAGTGGCTGTTTGGAGTGAAGATCCCAGCATTGATTCTGTCGGATCTTGTATCGGCCAACGAGGTACGCGTGTTCAAGCGGTGACGGATGAACTCCGAGGAGAAAGAATCGATTTGATCAACTACAGTGAAGATTCGATGATTTTTCTAGAGCGAGCTCTTTCGCCGGCCAAAGTTAGAAAAATCATGGTAACGGACGAGGAGAATCGACGCGTTCGAGTTTTTGTTGATAAAGATCAGCAAAGTATTGCTATCGGTCGCAGTGGGCAAAATGTTCGTTTGGCGTCCCGTATTACCGGCTGGGAGATCGATATCGAGGTCTGGAACGGTGAAGAAACGGAGGAGAAAAAGCCTCTGGTCGCAGAGGAGAAGACTGAGCCGACCACTGAAAAACAGGAGGAAGTTTTGACGGAAATGCCACAAGAGGAAATTGTTGAGGGAGAGAAGGAAGAAGAAAAAGCTGAAGAGAAGAAATAGAATTAGTTATTTTTTGAGTAGTATCAAGTAAAAAGTCTCGAGATCTCGGGACTTTTTACTTTTCCAAGCCGATTCTTTAAAGTGCCAAAGCGCCCGACCAAAACGGCTCGGTTTTCTGTCTGCTTTTCCGCTTTTTACTCGGATTTTTCATCGATATTTTTTATTTTAAATATGAAGAAGTAAGAAAGAAACAGAATTTTTGGAGAAGACAAAAAGTATTGCTTTTCTGATAAATTCCAAAATTGGAAATCGGCCCCCTTCTCTTGCTTTAACTAAAAAACAGTGTGTAAAATCGTTGTTCAGGATTAAGAACTAAAGACAATTAAGATTATGCAATCTAGAAAAGGAAAAAGATCGTTCAGAGCCACGGATAAGTTTTTGGTCGTGGGAGCTTTTCTGGCCTTAATATTCAGCTTGTCCAGCTTTTTGGCGCCGACAATAAAACAATGGCTTGGATCAAAAACACCGGTGCAGGCGGAAGAAGTCATTCCAAAAAAAGCCGAATTAAAAAAACTAATCGATTTTAAATCCTCCGCTTCGGAAATCAATTATTTGGGGCAAGTGGTAGCCGAATCGGAAACTAATATAGTTGCGTCCACAAATGGCACGATTACGGAGCTTAATTTCGATTTGGGCGACGAAGTTTCTGTCGGGGACAAGCTTTTACAAATCGAAGAAGTTAGAGACAGAGGTGCTTATGGCGAGGGCATTGATTCAACATCCATCAAGCAGGCCGAATTGGGTCTGGAACAAGCTAAGCAGGCAACCGAATCGGCGGAACGAGCGTACAAAAATCTTAAAAAATCAACGGAAAGCGATTTAAAATATTTGAAGCTCTCCAAAAAGCAGGCCGAGGCAGACGGTGAGGCGGATAAAGTTGAATTATTGAATCAACAAATCAAAAGTTTGGAAAAAAATCTAAATTCTCAACTTAAAGCGGGTAAAATGCAAAAAGAAGTGGCTCAATTGCAGGAAAAAAGTGCCGGTCTTACGCTAAAGAGCCTAAAGGAAAGCGCTTCTCCGGTCGCGACATTCGACGGAGTAGTGACAGCTAAAATGGTTGAAGAAAAAGAATATGTTTCTCCCGGGCAAGCTTTGCTGACCATCGCCGATCGAGAAACCATAAAAATTACTTTTTTTGTGAGTGAAGATGAGCTGAATCATCTAAACAAAGGAACAAAAATTACGGTTAAAACAAATCAAAATCGTGATTTGGAGGGGCAAATCAGTGCCGTTGCTCCTTCTGCAGACGATGCCTCTCGTCGGTTTTTGGTGGAAGCGGAAATCCCAAAGGGTTATTCAGAATTGATTCCCGGCACTTTAGTAAATATAAAAGTGCCAAAAAAAGAAATTATTCAGGAGAAAAACATCTTCCTTATTCCTCTTTCTGTTATTACGGTCGATCAAAACGAAAATTATATCTTCATTGCTGAAGACGGTAAAGCAAAAAAAATCGTTGTCGAAATAGAAGAAATTGAAGGAGAAAAAGCTCGAGTAAAAATTGATTTGCCGGAGGATAGAGAAGTGGTGGTGGAAGGTAATAAATATTTAAACGAAGGAGATGAGCTGGAAAGATAGAATTTTTGGCAAAAAAAGTCCCAATAGTAAAGATTTTGAATCTTCAGATTTGCTTTATTTACAAAAATTGAAATGGGATCCGGAACTGAAAAAGTCTTGGTTGAGTTTTTTTGTGTCCAATTTTCGAGTAGTAATGCTGCTGATAATGCTTTCCGCTCTCTGGGGAATCTATTCCTTTATCAGTTTGCCTAGAGAATCTAACCCGGAAGTAAAAATACCGATCGCTACTGTTTTTACCGTGCTTCCGGGAGCATCTCCTTCCGATGTAGAAGAGCTAATCACTAAAAAAATAGAAACGGCCGTTTCCGGTCTTAAAGGTATCGACAAGATCACATCCTATTCTTCCAACTCAACATCCTCGTTGGTAGTTGAGTTTGAAGCGGGAGAGGACCTTGAAGACTCGATCAGGCGACTGAAAGACGAGGTTGACTCGATTCAACGAGAATTACCGGAAGAGGCGGGGGATTCGTCGGTGAACGAGATTTCTTTTGACGATCGTCCGATTTTCAATATCGAATTGGCCGGTAGATATGATGGTTTTACGCTGAGACAAAAAGCTGAAGAACTTCAAGATGAACTGGAAAAGATTGCTGGCGTGCGGGAAGTTAAAGTTTCAGGCGGGGAGGAAAGAGAGATCGAAGTCGCTTATAATCCGGAAAAGCTGGAAAGTTTCAAAATCTCCGCCGAACAGGTTAATCAAATAATCGCTTCCGGTAATTTACTTATGCCGGCCGGTAGTTTTTCCGGTGAAAAATATAATTATGCCATTAAATCCGATGCTCGGCTTGTGAATGCCGATCAGATCAAGAATTTACCGATTATTTCAACGGAAAACGGGGCAATTGTTTATTTGAAAGACTTGGCGGATGTCCGCGAAAAAGCGATTGAAAAGACAGTCTATTCACGATTCTCCACCGGAGGAGAAGATCCGAAAAACGCGGTTTCTATCAGCTTAATAAAAAAAACCGGCGGATCGATTCTCAAAACGATTGATGAGGCTAAACAAAAAATCGAGACGATGAGCGGTAATTTTCCGGAAGGCATGGAATACGCCTATACGACCGACATGTCTGAAATGATTAAAGAAGATTTCGATCAGCTGACACACGACTTTTTTCTAACTTTATTTTTAGTCTCGTTGGTGCTTATTCTATTGGTTGGTGTCAAGGAGGCTTTTGTGGCCGGTATGGCCATTCCCCTGACTTTTTTTATTAGTTTTGGAGTGATGGAATTGGCGGGGATAAGCTTAAATTTCCTTTCGATTTTTTCATTGCTGTTATCGCTCGGCTTGCTCGTTGATGACGCTATTGTTGTTGTTTCGGCGACTAAACAATATTTGAAAACCGGTAAATTTACACCGGAGCAGGCGGTAATTTTAGTGTTGCGCGACTTCAAATGGGTTTTAGTAACGACCACTTTGACAACAGTTTGGGCCTTTTTGCCCCTACTCTTAGCAACCGGTATCATCGGAGAATTTATTAAATCGATCCCGATTACTGTCTCGGTGACATTGACCGCCTCTCTGTTGATCGCTTTAATGATAAATCATCCGATGGCTGCTATCTTGGAGCGCATAAGATTTACTCGTAGCTTTTTCTTCGGAATTTTTTCGATAATTATTTTGGGGGGCACCGCTACGGCTGTTTTAATGCGGAATACTGCCGGCTTCTCAATCGGTTTTATCGCTCTGACAGTAGCGGTAGTCTTTTTGAGATGGTATCTGGCGGAAGGAAGAAAAAGAGCGATGGCTAGTGAAAAATTAGTCAATCTCGAGTGGGAAAATCCGGAAATGATCAAAGAAAAATTAGCCGATCGGGCGGAAGGAAGAAAAAAAACTTTTTGGCAAAGAATTTTCTCCGGAATTACAAATATAAATATAATTTTACCGCTCTATGAAAAGCAACTTCGCTATATCTTAGCCACGAGAAAAAGGCGCTGGGGAGCTTTGATCGGAACTCTGCTCCTCTTTCTCGGCTCAGCCTCTTTGCCGGCGTCCGGCATTGTGGCAACCGAATTTTTTTCCGTCTCCGACGAGGACAGCCTCTATCTTAATCTCGAAGCGCCGTCCGGCTTGAAACTGGAAGAAACCAATAAAATCGTGGAAAAAGTTGAGGCTCAATTGTTAAAATATCCGGAAATAGAAAAATTTTCAACTTTGGTCGGCCAAGGCGGAGGGGATGGAATGGGAAGCTCCTCCTCCAATTTAGCTTCTGTGACAATGAATTTAATTGATAAAAACAGTCGCGAGATTACTTCTTACGATTTGGCGGATAAGATTCGAAACGATTTAAAAAGCATTAAAAACGCGGAAATAACAGTCGAATCTCCGAGCGGTGGGCCACCTTCCGGCTCGGCTTTTGAGGCGAGAATCGAGGGTGAAGATCTTCAAGTCTTAGACAAGGTGGCAAATGATCTAAAGAGAATTCTCAGCCAAATTGACGGGGTTATCAACGAAGATATTTCCTTGAAAGAAGCACCGGCTGAATATACTTTTTTGATTGATCGAGAAAGACTGAAGGTCTCCGGCTTGAGTATTCCGGCCGTTTCTTCTTTTTTGCGAATGGCCGTCTCAGAGATGGAAGTGAGCAAAATAATCAGAGATAACAAGGAGATAAAAATCGTGGCTCGTTTTGACAAAAGAGCGGTGCCCGATTTGGAGTCTTTGCAAAATTTGCAAATTTTAAGCCCGACCGGAACAGCAATTTTTCTAAAGGATATAGCGAAAGTAGAGCTTAAGCCTTCGGTAGAGACCATCACCCGAACCGATCAGAAACGAACCGTTTCCCTAACGGCCGGAGTCAGCGGGAAAACGCGACCGAATCAAGTTCTAGCCGATTTTCAGAAAAAACTGAAGGAGCAGTACACTTTACCGACCGGTTACGAGATTGTTTACGGAGGAGAGAACGAACAGAATGCGGAGTCGGTGATATCAATTCTTAAAGCTATGATTGTGGCCGGTCTTTTGATCTTTTCAACAATGATTATTCAATTTAACTCCTTCAAAAAAGCCTTAATCGTTCTGGCTACTTTCCCTCTAGCGCTAATCGGGGTTTTCATCGGTTTAGCGATTTTTCGAATCAATTTAAGTTTTCCCGGTTTGATCGGAATTTTGGCTCTATTCGGGATTGTGGTCAAAAATGCGATTATTTTAATTGATAAAATAAATTTGAATTTGGGGAGCAATATTCCTTTTCAAGAAGCTATTGTTGATGCCGGGAAATCAAGGTTGGAGGCTATCTTTATCACCTCAATCTGCACAATTTTCGGTATCATTCCGATCACTCTTTCCAACGAACTCTGGAAAGCGCTTGGCGGAACAATTATTTTCGGCTTGAGCTTGTCTTCATTTTTTACTCTGATGATCGTGCCGGTACTTTTTGCGACATTAATCGGTGAAGAGGAGGAAAAAAGAGAAAGATTAAAAATCAAAGTTTAATAAAGCAATTACTTTTCCAAACCGATAATTTTTGTACCTTCTTGAAAATTATTGCTTAACAGATCGGCAAAGACTTCCTCGACCTGACTTTCTTTGAGGGAACGACCGCCAAGGCCGAAGACAAAACTTTGAATATTTGTTTTTCCTCTTTTATTCCAAAGGGCCTCGCGAACTTCCGTGAAAAGAGGAGGCTGGCTACCTAAGCTGAAAACTCTGTCCAGCACTGCTATTTTATCGATATGGCTTAATAGTTTCGCCAATTGTGCAAACGGGAATGGTCGGAAGAGCTTAATTTTGACTACGCCGACATTATAGCCATTCGCCTTTAATTGCTTGGCGGTATTTTTCGCGGTACCTGCGCTAGCACCCAAAAGGATGACTACCGCATCTGTTTCGTTATCGACTCCGAAAAGCTCGATGCTTGGATAGTTGCGTCCGGTAATTTTCTTAAATTCGGCTCCGATTTGATCGTGCGCTTGTTCTGCTTTGGCAAAGGCTTGCCATTGGTCGGTTTTGATTTCTAAATATTTATTCGGTAAGACCAGCGGGCCGAAAGTTTTTTGAGTTTTACTTTTAAGCAATGAATATGGATAACGATACGGTCCAATGAATTTTTTTACTTTTTCGTCCTCGATTTTTTCCACTTTTTCCAAAGTATGAGAAGTTTCAAATCCATCCTGAATAACCATAACGGGCAGGCGAATATCTTCTTGCTCCGCCAGCCTTACTGCTAAAATTGTATTGTCATAAGCCTCTTGGGCGGTTTCGCTCCACAGTTGGATAAAACCGCTATCTCTTACTCCCATTACATCTGAGTGATCGCAATGAATATTGATCGGGGCGGAAATCGCACGACTGGCAACATTGAGAACGATTGGCATTCTCATTCCCGATGCGATATTTAGCATTTCAAACATATAGGCAAGTCCGACGGAGGAAGTGGCCGTCATCGAACGAACGCCCGAAGAGGCCGCTCCGATGGCCATGCTCATAACAGAATGTTCCGACTCGGCGGTGATGATTTCGCTGTCAATCTTGCCGGAAGCTACGAATGAGGCGAACTTTTCCACAATCGGAGTTTGCGGTGTAATCGGATAAATAGGCACAACTCCCGGTTCAATTTGTCTCATCGCCTCGGCAACCGCTTCACCGCCGGTTAATGCTTCATATTTAATTTTCTGTTTAAAATAGGCCATAGGGGTGATTTAAATTATTTTTTGGGTTTCATTGAGATCGCTTTGACGGGGCATTCGGTGGCGCAGACGGAGCAACCTTTGCAGTAATTCCCGTCAACTTGCACTTTCTTTCCGTCCGGGCCGAGATCGATGCATCCTTCCGGACAAAAAAGGATACATTGCTGGCACTTAATACATTTTTCTTGATCAATAAAAGCTATTTTTGAAGCCCAAGCGCCCGTTTTATTCTCTAGGCTGTTACCTCCTCGGTCCACTATCCCGCCCAATTTAGCAGTTTTTTTCATCGCTTTAAATTAACAATTTTAGATAAACCATTCCAGTTAATGCAATGGTAAGCACAGAAACTATAAAAATAAAAACTTTTTTGCGAGAGCCCCCCTCCAACAGATACATAAAATCTCTTTCCGGCGGTTTACGCAGAAAGGTTAATCCGCCAAAAATAATCAAGATCCAATTCAAGAAAAAGAGCAAGGTGCTTTCCGAAAAATAAAGCAAGTGACCGACGGAAATACATACTAAACCGCTAAGAACAATACCGATAGCCTGTCTTTCTTTCTTTAGTTTGAAAAAATGGTAAAGACCAAGTAAGAAAATAATTCCGTTCAAAATGAGATAAAAATAGACTCTTTGGCCGAAGACGGAGAATTTTTCCAAATAAGCCGAAAAAGGCATAACGACAAGCTCCTTTTGACCCAAAAAAACCGGTGAAACGGCTCGAGAAAAAGTAAAAAGCAGAATCAAGGAGAGATATTTGAAATCGCCTCGGAAAAGTTCACTCAAGAAATCGGCCCTACCGCTTCCCTTTAGATTCAGGTAGCTTGATTCACGATCTTTCAAATATTTTTCAATTTTTACAATTAAATCCAAGATTAGAAGGGTGAAAATTCCAGCGAACCACATCCACCAAGCCAAATAAAAATCGAGTAACGAAGCAATGAAAAGCAAAAGCAGAGAAACTAAAAAAATCCTTCCCTTTAGGAGCGGTTCCGATTTTTTCTTTAGCCACCAAAAAGAGAAGGCAGTTACTCCGCAGAAAGCGGTGAAAAGCGTGGGGGTTTTGGCAAAGTTGAGAGTCAACAAATTGTTATCCTGAAAAAAGATAGCCGCCAAAATAGAAGCTAATAAAGTGAGCAAACCGGAAGCTAGAAAAAAACGAATATTCTTTTCCCAAGTCGGTACATCAAAAAGCTGAACAGCTAAAAAAAAGAAGAGAACAAAAGCTAAGTGTTCGCTGAATCCGCCGGTCTCGCTACCCGTATAGCCGTTCCAAGCGTATCTCAAGCTGGGCGCGTAAAGAAAAAATAAAAAAAGAACGGCCAGTCCGGAGAAAAAAAGCCAATTGATTCGAGTCTTGCGCCATTCAAATTTTTTTTGTTCCAAGCTTCGAAGGAGCCAAAGGACTGTCAGAAAAATCATGGAAACAAACAAAGTCTTCCCCCTTAAAGCTTCAAGAGGCCCCTCGCTGAAAGGAAAAATAACCCAAGGAAAAACGACGATAAACAATGAAATCAGTTTGCGAATCAAGTTGCCCCAAGAGTCTCTTTGGCGATATATTTCATTTTTGGGCAAACTTAAAGTATCTGAAGATTGGATGTTCATTTTATTTTTTTGTTTTAATCATCTTTATTTTAACTGGAAAAATAAATTAAGTAAATGAAAGCTATCTTTGACCGACTCGTTAATTTGGCTTAATAATTAAGGGAGAAAAGCCTTTTAGCTTTAATATTTTGGTGATGAAAAAAATAAAAAAAGCCGTTGTGGCTGTGGCCGGGAGTGGCACTCGTTTGCTTCCGGCGACCAAATCAATGCCGAAAGAAATGTTGCCGATTGTTGATAAACCGATCATTCAGTTGGTGATTGAAGAGCTGGTTGAAGCGGGAATCGAAGATATTATTTTAGTAACCAAATGGGACAAAAAACCGCTGGAGGATCATTTTGATCGTAGTTGGGCTCTGGAATACGAATTGGAAAAAAATGGCAAAAACGACAAGCTTGAAGAAATAAAAAGAGTTTCCGAAAGCGCTAATTTTGTTTATGTCAGACAGAAAGGTCCTTACGGAAATGGCACTCCCGTTTTATCCGCGTCCAGTCTGGTTGATGACGAGCCTTTTGTTTTTGTTTGGGGAGATGATCTGGTCAAGTCCAAAAAATCTTTCACTCGAGCCATGGTAGAAGACTACGAAAAAAATGGCAAATTGATGATTGGAGTTCAGAAAGTGGCGCCGGAAGTGGTTAATCGCTACGGGATTGTAAAACTTCGAGAGGGAACTCGGGAAATAGAGGATATAATTGAGAAACCGAGTTTGGAGGATGCCCCTTCCCAGTTAGCCGATTTCGGCCGGATGATTCTAGATCAGGATATCATTGATATTCTTCGCGAGACCGCTTTGGGTAAAGATAACGAACTTTGGATTGTGGACGCTATTCGCGCCTATGTCAAAAACGGAGGTGTTTTTTTGGCTAAAGAGGTGGAAGATGGCGAATGGATGACAACCGGCGATCCGCTTAATTATTTGAAAGCGACTTTGGCTTACGCTTTTGATCGACCGGATTTACGATCGGAATTGAAAAATTTTATTGATAAATTAAACTTTAATCGCAGTTAAATCAATGTCTCATAATCAAACGCTGAAACAATTAATTGAAGATCGAGCTAAAAAACTTAATTTAATCAGAGAAAAAGCAATCAATCCCTACCCTTCTTCCGCTAGAAAAACTCTCAGTAATGCTGAAGCTAAGGCTAAATTTGATAAATTAACGGATCAAAAAATTTTTTTGGCCGGTAGAATCACGGGAAGACGAGGTCACGGAGGCTTGATTTTTGCCGATTTAGAGGACGAGAGCGACAAGATTCAATTGGCGATTAAAAAGAATAATTTAAGAGTTGAGGAGTTTGAAACATTCCGCGATCTTATTGAGAGAGGAGATTTTGTCGAGGCGTCAGGTCAGCTTTTTTTAACCAAAGCGAGAGAAAAGACGCTGGAAGTCAAAAAAATTAAATTGTTAGCCAAAGCGACTCGTCCTCTGCCGGAAAAATGGGCGGGACTTAAGAATGAAGAATTAAAATATCGAAAACGCTATTTGGACTTAATTACCAGTCGAGAATCGAGGGAAAAATTTAAAAAAAGAAGTCTTTTTGTCAAAAGCTTACGGGATTTTTTACTCAAGCATAATTTTACGGAATTCGAAACGCCGATCCTTCAACCGATAGCCGGCGGTGCCAGTGCCAAACCTTTTAAGACAAAACATAACGCTCTCGGTCAAGAGTATTATTTGAGAATCGCTCCCGAGCTTTACCTAAAAAGATTGATTGTGGGTGGGTTTGAACGGGTCTTTGAAATTGCTCGCAATTTTCGCAATGAAGGAATCAGCCCGCAGCACAATCCCGACTTCACGATGCTTGAATTCTATTGGGCTTATGCCGACTATGAAAAATTGATGAAATTTACGGAAGAAATGCTCAAAGAAACGGTGCCGAAGATCTGCGGTTCGCTAACGATTTTTTATCAGGATAAAAAGTTTGACTTAAATCCGCCTTTTAAAAGAGTTTATTTCTCTGATTTAATCAAAAAAGAACTGGGGGTCGAAATAGAAAAACTTGACCGAACCGCTCTGCTTGCCTTGGCAAAAAAACATGAAATAGAGCTTGAAAAAGGTGGAAAAAATCTTTCCGAGTCTAAAATCCTTGACGAAGTTTATAAAAAAACTATTCGGCCGAAGCTGAAAGGACCGGTTTTTTTGCTTGACTATCCAAAAAGTCTTATTCCGCTCGCTAAAGCTAAAGAGGGAGATCCTGAAAAAATCGCCTCGTTTCAATTGGTAATTAACGGTTGGGAAATTATCAAAGCTTACAACGAGTTAAACGATCCGGAAGAGCAGAGGTTGCGATTCAAGGAGCAGGAATTGGCCCGTAAAAAAGGAGACGGCGAAGCCCACTCCATCGATGATGATTATCTTGAAGCTTTGAGTTACGGTATGCCGCCGACGGCCGGTTGGGGAATGGGAATCGATCGCCTGTTGGTGCTACTTTTGGATCAAAAAAATGTTCGCGATGTAATTCTTTTCCCTTTGAGAAAAAATAGGAAAGAATAAGGTGATTTTCCCCATTGCTTAAAACAAAAAAGTGCCTTTATAATAACTTGTTTCGAGTTTTAATATATTAAAATGTTTAAATCGATCGACCCCAAGAAGACTCCCGCGGAGAGAGAAAAGGAAGTGATCAAATTCTGGAAAGAAAATCAAATATTCGAAAAAACTATTGAAAATCGAAGAGAAGCAAAAAGTTACAGTTTTTTTGACGGCCCGCCTTTTATTACCGGCGTGCCTCATTTCGGAACGATTTTATCTTCTGTGGCCAAAGATGTGGTGCCCCGTTATTTTACGATGAAGGGTTTTCGAGTCGATCGTCGTTGGGGTTGGGATTGTCACGGTCTGCCGGCGGAGAATTTGGTGGAAAAGAAATTGGGATCGAAAAGCAAAAAAGATATTGAAAATAAGATAGGGATCGAAAAATTCGTCAACGAATGTTTTATTGCTACTTCGAAAATAGCCGGAGAGTGGGAAAATATTATTGACCGTATAGGACGATTTGTCGATTTCAAAAATTCTTACAAAACCATGGACTCCGACTATATGGAATCCGTCTGGTGGGCTTTCAAAGAATTGTACAATAAAGGTCTGATTTATAAAGATAGTCGTATTTCTCTTTACTGTCCGAGGTGCGCTACGCCGTTGTCTAATTTTGAAATCGCAATGGATAATAGCTATCAAGATGTAACCGATGAAGCGGTTTTTGTTAAGTTTGATCTTCACCATACGGCGAAAACCGCACTAGGCTTACCTCTTGAGTTGGAAGCTTATTTTGTCGCTTGGACAACCACTCCGTGGACTTTACCGGCCAATAGCGCTTTAGCCGTTAATCCCAATAATGAGTATTCCGTTGTTGCTTCAAAGGGCAAAAAAGATGAAGAGTTTTACTTTATCTTAAGCTCGGTGAAATTTAAGCGATTAAAGAAAGAAAAAGGCTGGAAAGGCAAAGCGATCAAAAAAATAAAGGGAGAAGAGTTGCTCGGTCTGCACTATGAAAAATTAAATTTAGAGGAGAACGCTGAGACACTAACGGAAGAGGAAGCGACACAGGGTTGGAGAGTCGTATCGGGGGAATTTGTAACCGATATTGAAGGCAGTGGAATTGTCCATTTGGCGCCGGCTTTCGGCGAAGATGATTATCGAACGGCCAAGTCGGAAAATTTACCAATACTGTTGAATATCGATGAGGAAGGTAAATTTTGCGAAGGAAAATACAAAAATCGAAATGTCTGGGAAGCCAATTCGGATATCTTGATGGATCTAAAGGAAAAAGGTCTGGTGCTCGATTCGGAAAAAATTGAGCATAGTTATCCTTTCTGTCACCGTTGTCACACCAAGTTGATTTATAAGGTTCAACCGGCTTGGTTTATCAGTGTGGCAACCATCAAAGATAAGCTAATCTCGGCCAATGAAGACATCGTCTGGCATCCGGAAAACTTAAAACGCGGTCGGTTTTTGAAGAATTTGGAGAGTGCTCCCGATTGGAATATTTCACGGAATCGCTATTGGGGAACGGCTATTCCGGTTTGGGAGTGTGATCAATGTGGTAAAAGAGAGGTGGTCGGTTCTTACGAAGAACTGTTTAAATTGTCCGGTCAAAGATTAGATAATTACCATCGGCCGTTTATCGACAATATAACTTTCAAGTGTTCCGAATGTGAAGGCACGGCGCATAGGGTGCCGGAAGTGCTTGATTGTTGGGTCGAATCGGGTTCTATGCCCTTTGCGGAAAGACACTATCCTTTTGAAAATCAAGAGGATTTTAATCAGAAGTTCCCCGCCGATTTCATTTCCGAATATGTCGGGCAAACTCGAGCCTGGTTTTATGTCATTCATGTTCTCTCAGTAGCTCTTTTCGGGCGACCGGCTTATAAAAATGTAGTGACAACGGGGGTAATTGCCGGTACGGACGGTCGAAAAATGTCAAAATCTTTAGGCAACTACCCCGATCCGAACATTGTTCTGGATAAATATTCGGCCGATGCTTTGCGTTTTTATTTAATGAGTTCCCCCATTATGGAAGCGGAAAATGTCAATTTTTCCGAAGAAAAAATGGCGGAAATTCAAAAAGGATTTTTACGCGCTTGGTGGAACAGCTATTTTTTCTTTACCACCTATGCCAAAATAGATAACTGGCTACCGAACAGGGAGAAGCCCTTTCAGTGGAGTGATCCTCAATCTTTCAAAGAAGCTTGGGTAGGCAAGCCAATGTCGGTTTTGGATGCTTGGATCTTTTCGGAACTGCATATTTTGATTAAACAAATGAATGAATTGATGGATAGCTACGAAATTGCGAAAGCTTCTCGTTTACTGCCCGAATTCATCGACAAGCTTTCCAATTGGTATATTCGTCGCAGTCGCAAACGCTTTTGGAAGACGGAAAATGATGGTGATAAAAACGAAGCGTATCAAACTCTGTATGAAGTTCTTACTAAATTTAACCAATTGGCCGCCCCCTTTATGCCCTTTATGACGGAGGAAATTTTTCAGAATTTGAATCGTATCGAGGAGGAAGAGCTGAACACGGAAGAAAAAACTCATGATTTTTTTAAACAAATGTCCGTTCACTTAACCGACTTTCCTCAGCCGAATCTGATGCTTATTAACGAAAAATTAAATGCCGATATGGAGAAAATCAGACAGATTGTGACGCTCGGTCTTTCTTGCCGAGCGAAAAAAGGCATTAAAGTTAGGCAACCGCTGAAAACTCTTTTTGTTCAAGGGAAAGATGAAATTGAGGAAAATCTTTGGGCCTTAGTCAAAGAGGAGCTGAATGTCAAGGAAATTAAAAATAAAGAGAATCTCAAGGAGCTAATAGAAAGCGGAAAAATAACGGAAAAAAGCCAGGGTTTAGTGGACAAAGAGGGTAACGCCGTTGTTCTGGATATCTCTATTACAGAGGAGCTCAAAGTGGAGGGCGAGATGAGAGAACTGGTTCGACAGATTCAAGAAGCTCGTAAAAAAGCGGGTTTTGAGATTGAGGATCGGATTATCGTTGGCTATAATGGCAAAAATGAAATTTTTGAAAAATTCAAAAAACAAATTGCCGCCGAAGTGCTAGCTGATGAAATAAAAAGTGGGGCTTTGAGCAGTTCTAACTACTCTTTTGAGGCTAAGCTGGATGGCGGTAAAATAAAAATAGAATTGAAAAAAATATAGCAATTATTTCACAAAAGACAAGCTTCTTTTATTCTCTTGGCCGTCTTTGGTTACATATTGAAGCAACACCCAGTATTTCCCTGCTCGATCTTGATTCGGCCATTGCCAAGAAAATTTTTCGGTAGGGGCGACTTTTTTTCTTTCCGCCGACAGAACGGTTTCCAGATTGCAAGAGATATCTTTCGGTTCCATCAAATCATCGCTGTCGGGTATCAGACAAAGTCGAAATTCGGTTTCATAACCAAGATGGTTATTGAACTCAACACCCTTCTGCGGTTCGATCGGATCAACGAAATAGAAATTGAGCCAACTTTTTTGACTATCGAGATTGTGATTGACTTTTTCCTGCCAATAGAGAATAAAGCCGGCTAAAACGGTGGTGACGATAAGAGTAATTTCAAAAAATTTAGGACGATTCAGTTTTTTGTGAAAATCGATTTTCATTTTTAGTCTTTTAATTTCTCTTTATTGCCTAGCTTTAGAACGATATCGGCGATAGTAGTAGCTGACTCATGATGATAAAAAAGTTTAGCTTTTTCTCCCATCATCTGACGGAGAGGTAAATCATTCATTAAAATATCAATTTTCCCGAGAAGTAGCTCGGGAGTAAGATTCTCCTCCCGCAGAGCAATGGCGGCTCCCGCTTTAGCCACTTCAAAGGCGTTGTGAATTTGATGATCGTTGGCCGATCCGTGCAAAGGAACCAAAATACTGGGTTTGCCGTAAGCGGCGATTTCAGCGATAGAGCTGGCGCCGGCTCGGCTTAATACTAAGTCGGCACAGGCGAGGGCGTTTTTTAATTCTTCCTTTTCGTCGCGCATAAAGGGGTAGAGATGATAATTTTCTCTATTGATTTTTATGCCCGCTTTTCCGGCCAAGTCTTTGGTCTCATCGAAATTTTTCTCGCCGCATTGATGGATTATTTCGTAAGTTTCAACAAGTCGATTTAAGATTTGACCGATGACTTCGTTGATTTTTTTCGCTCCTTGGCTACCTCCCAGAATCAACAAAATCGGCTTCTCCGTTCTTATGCCAAGCATGCTTTTTGCCCGAGCGGGATCTCCTCCCAATAAATTTTCTCGCACCGGACTGCCGGTGAAATAAGTTTTGGTCGGATCGGAAAATCCTTTAGTCATTTCATAAGAAACGGCTATCACATCGGCAAAGTGTTGCATAATGCGATTAGCTTTGCCCGGAACGGCGTCCGACTCATGAATTATAATAGGAATCAAAAAAAGACGAGCGGCGAGAACGACGGGAACACTGCCGTAGCCTCCTTTTGAGAAAACGACATCGGGCATAAAAATCAAAACCTTAACCAGGGCCTGTAAAAGTCCAAAAAACCCTCTAAAAATATCAACGAAATTCATAAAAGAAAAATAGCGACGCCACTTTCCGGCCATAACATTGCGAGTCTCAATACCGGCCGATTTTAAGATAAGATCGGAGAGATTGTTGCAGGGGCCTAAGTAGAGTATTTTTAAGGGTTCTTTTTTCAGATCGGCCTCCTTCTGGAGGGCTTTAGCTATGGCTAAAAGAGGAGAAAGATGTCCGCCGGTTCCTCCGCCGGTAAGCAAAACTCTCATTGTATTTTTATTTTAAATTTATTTAAAAAGAACAGTAAAACTAGCCAATAATTTTTTTGATTTGCAGTCGAGTGTAAGTTTGTCGGTGGCCTTTTTTTACTCGATAGCGTTTTTTTGGTTTGTATTTGAAAATAGTGACTTTGTCGCCTTTGATTTCGTCCAAGACCAAAGCCTCAACTTCCGCCTTCTCGATATAAGGTTGGCCGATTATAATGTCTTTGCCTTCGTCATCTTTGCTAATAAAAAGAACTTTATCCAGTTTAATGACTGAATCTTTTTCCGCTTTGATTTTTTCTACTTCTATTTTTTCCTCCGGTTCGACACGATACTGTTTGCCTCCGGTCTCAATAATTGCCCACATAATTTTTAATAAATAAATAAAATTAAAACTCAAGAGACAAGATAATTATTCTCGCTCCCGATCCTGCATTTTTCTACGAATAAAGGCGGGGATATCCAAATCTTCCTCCGGCTCGCTTTCCTCTTCTTTGGTCTCAACGGGGGAAGCGGGAGAAATATTGGGATTGTCTAGCCCATCATATCCATAATCGTAAGAATCATAGTCTCTTCTCTCAGACTTAATTAGAGGCTTTTCCTCTCGTCTAAAAAGAGCGTTGTCTGAGTAGTAACTGTCAGAAACACCTTCATCGACAATCGGCTCGGCTTTTTGAAAACTTCTCTTCGGTTCGTCTGCCTCTTTTTGGCCTTCTTGAGGCACCGCGATCGATTCTCTTTGATTAAAATTCTGATTGCCAAGTTCGGCGTCTTCAAAGCCGGTGGCGATGACGGTTATTTTAATTTCTCCCTTCTTTAAGTCATTGTCGGCGATGGAACTGACGGCACCGAAAATAACTTTTGCGTTCGGATCAATTGTCTCGGTAATGGTGTTAGCCGCTTCGTTTATTTCCAGCATACTCAAATCATCTCCGCCGGTGACATTGAAAAGAACTCCTTTGGCTCCCTCGATAGACATTTCAAGCAACGGCGAATTGATAGCTTGTCTGGCCGCTTCGCTTGCCCTATTCTCGCCGGAAGCGCGACCGATACCCATCAAGGCGGGGCCGGTATCTTGCATAATAGCTTTAACATCGGCAAAGTCAACATTGACGACTCCCGGAATAGTAATTAAATCGGAAATACCTTGCACGCCCTGTCTCAAAACATCGTCAACGATTTTAAAAGCGTTTATCAGGCTGATTTTTTTGTCAATTATTTGTAGTAGTCGATCGTTGGGAATGACAACCAGAGCGTCAACACGATCTTTCAGTTGCTCCAAGCCTTCCTCTGCGATCATAGATCTTTGCATTCCTTCAAAGCTGAAAGGTTTGGTGACAACAGCTACAGTTAAAGCGCCGGATTCTTTTGCCACTTCAGCAACAACCGGTGAGGCGCCCGTTCCGGTTCCTCCACCCATCCCGCAGGCAATAAAAATCATATCCGCATCCTTGAGAACATCTTGAATTTCGTCTCGATTTTCTTCGGCCGCTTGTCGGCCAACTTCGGGGTTCATACCGGCTCCGAGACCTTTGGTTAAATTTTTGCCAATGTGGATCTTTTCCTCCGCACCGCTTTGATGCAAGGCTTGAGCATCGGTGTTTATTGCTACCAATTCAACACCTCGTAAACCGACTTCTTTCATTCGAGCAATGACATTGCCACCGCTCCCTCCGACTCCTACGACTTTTATTCTGGCGAAAGTTTCAACATTGGGCGCTTTTATTTCAGCCATGGTGATTTGAAATTAGATTTTGAATTACTTTTTTATCGCAGAGATTTTATAAAAAGTCAATAACTGTTAATAATATTGAGCAGATTTAGTGTTTAGTCAAAAGCAAAATCAGTCTTGGGTCCGATTAATAAATTTTTTTCGAAACTCGGATTTTTGGACTAAACTTTATTTTTACGCTAAGTTGGGTTTAACAAAACAGGCCGGAGTGGCGGAATTGGTAGACGCGAGGGACTTAAAATCCCTTAAGGTATCCCCTTGTGTGGGTTCGAGTCCCACCTTCGGTACAAGTTGACTGAGGAATTCAGTCGAGATTTTTAAAATAAAAAAATGGCTTTTCTTAAGGAGGAAGATATTACCGTTTTTGGAAAGACTAATTTTAGAGGTGAGGAGAAAACCTTCGGCATCAAATTGGATGATCGGAGAAGGCATATGTATATTATCGGAAAAACGGGAATGGGAAAGTCTGTGTTGCTCAAAAATCTAGTGATTCAGGATATTCTTAAGGGGAACGGTGTGGCCTTTGTCGATCCTCACGGAGACAGCGCTGAGGAAGTGTTGAGATTTATTCCCAAGAGTCGAGTGAACGATTTGGTCTATTTCAATCCTTCCGATTTGGAAAATCCGGTAGCCTTTAATATTCTTGAAGCAGTCGATGAAGATCATAAGCACCTGATCGCCTCGGGAATGATGGGAGTCTTTAAGAAAATCTGGCCGGATGTCTGGTCCCCGCGAATGGAATATATCCTCAACAATACAATTTTAGCCCTTCTGGACTATCCGGGAAGCACGATGCTTGGGATTAACCGAATGATGGCCGAAAAGGAATTTAGAGATCAGGTGATAGAGAGAGTCAAAGATCCAATCGTCCGATCTTTTTGGCTGGAGGAATTTGGCAAGTGGGATCAACGGTTTGCGCGAGAGGCAACGGCCGCCATCCAAAATAAGGTGGGACAATTCGTGTCAACGCCGATCGTTCGACACATTGTCGGTCAAACAAAATCAACAATCAATATGCGAGAAATTATGGATCAGCAAAAGATTTTGATTGTGAATCTCTCAAAGGGACGAATCGGCGAAGAGGCAATGGCTTTGCTCGGTGGAATGGTGGTCACTCGACTCTATTTAGCCGCGATGGAAAGGGTTGATCAGGCGGAAAAAGAAAGAAAAGATTTTTTTCTTTTTGTGGACGAGTTTCAAAATTTCGCCACCGAATCTTTTGCCAGTATTTTGTCAGAAGCCAGAAAATACCGCTTGAGCTTAATTGTGGCTCACCAGTATGTAGCGCAGTTGACTGAACCGGTAAGAGACTCTGTTTTTGGGAATGTCGGCACCTTGGTATCTTTTCGAGTCGGGGCTTCCGACGCGGAATTTTTAGAAAAAGAATTTGAACCGACAGTTAAAATGAACGACATAATTAACTTACCGAAATACAATATTTATTTAAAGTTAATGATCGACGGAGTCTCCGGTGACGCTTTCAGTGCCAAAGGTCTTCCGCCCTTCCCGTTACCGGCTGTTTCTTGCATGGATAAAGCGATTCAACATTCACGAGAAAGATATGGACGACCGCGTGAGGAGGTGGAGGCCAAGATTTTAAAATGGCTTCAAAAAAGATTTGTAGCTGATCGGGAGAATAGAAAAAAGGAAGACAGAAAAAAAGAGAACGTTTCCAAGCCTTTAGCTAAAAAATCGTTAGAAGTGAAAAAAGAAAATTCAGATCGGGAAAAATTTATGTCGCCTTCTCAAATTATCGGGGGGCCGGATTTGAGAACAGTTGAAGTGGAGAAAAAAATGCAGGAAAAAATAAGCGAATTCATACCGACTCAAGAAGAAAAGAATATTAGCACGGTTGAAATGAAAAAAGAGAAAATATCATCGGAGTCAGCTCAAGAAGTTGAAAAAAAAGCGGTTTGGAATGAAGCGGTTTGCGATCGTTGCGGTCAAAAAACTAAAGTGCCCTTTGTTCCTCAAGAGGGCAGAGATGTTTTTTGCAAAGAATGTCTAAGAGAAATTCGTAGTCACAAAGCGGCTATTATCCATGGATCGACGAACTCCGTTCAAAAAAATAACCATCCGAAAGGGGCGGTTTCGAATGAAGCAAGAGAGAAATTGAAAAATGACTTAAGAAAAATTCTCGAAGATCTTAAAAAGAAGGAAAAATAAAAAATCGAAGATGAATCATCTGCCGAAAATTTTTAAAAACCAAGACAGCCTAAAAGGCTTAAATTGGCTAACCGGAGCGGTTTTGCTCGGTTTTTTTGTTTCTTTCAATTTCGTTTTTAGCGCCAATCAAAATAATAATATTGGCACAACCCCAGCTGACGATAATAATAACAACAACACAAACACAGCTTCTCCAAATTCAAACGCCGGTCCGAGCGCTCCGGCGGCTCCGCCACCGGCCGATTTGGCTAAAAAACAGGAAGAAATTGCCAAAAAAAAGGAACAGCTAAATTCGGTTCGAAGGCAAATCGATCGTTTTGAAGAAAAATCTGATTTGCTGGAGAAAAAAACGGATACAATTGAGCAAATTCTCAAAGCTTTAGACGATGAAATATCGGAAGCGGAAGCCTCACTGGAAAAAACCAGTATTTTGTTGAACGAAATTACCGCTTCGGTCAATCAGAAAAAACAGGAAGTTTCCATTAAGGAGTTTGAGATCGTGGAGCGAAAAAAAATCTTAATGGAATATGTCAGAAAGCTTAATTTGATGGATAAAAAGTCGTTTTTGGAAGTTATTTTGGAAAAACCGCAATTGTCGGAATATTTTAGAGAAATCGAAAGCATCGTTGCCTTTGAAAGTCGGATTAAAGAGATGCTGGACGGTTTAAAAGATAAAAAAACCGAGTTAATTAAAGAAAAAGAAAATCTTGAAGATCAGCAAAATGAACAGGCTTCGCTCTATGCGATGCAGGAAGATCAACGAATAACTCTGGAAAAAAATCGGAGAGATCGAGGAAGCCTTTTGGCGGAAACCCAAACTGAGCAGTACAAGCTGGATAACGCTATCAATAAACAACAAGAAGTGGCTAATCGCCTTTCGGCAGAGTTGACCTCGATGCAAAGCTTGGGTGAAAAAATAGATTTCGGCCAAGCCTTAAGTGATGCACAAGATGTGGCTCGTTTAACCGGAGTGAGAACGGCCTTTTTGCTTGGGGTGCTAAGAGTGGAATCAAATATGGGAAATAATGTAGGTGGCGGTCGTTACAAAACGGATATGAATCCGGCTCAGTGGGACCGTTTTAAGTCAATTTGCGCATCGCTTGGCTATGATCCCGACGATCGACCGGTCTCGCGCAAGCCTTGTTATCGTGACTCTTCCGGAAATTGTAGCGGTTGGGGCGGGGCGATGGGGCCGGCTCAATTTATGCCAAGCACCTGGATGGGATATAAAGACGAAATTGCCAGAATCAATGGGCATAATCCGGCAGACCCCTGGAATTTGAGAGACGCTTTGACGGCGATGGGCTTGAAGTTAGCTAAGGTGCCGGGTGTAACCAATCACGAAAAAAAGGCTGAGCATAAAGCCGCTTCTATCTATTTGGCCGGAGGAAACTGGGAACGATTTGGCTGGTATGGTGATCGAGTTTTGAAATACGCCGACCAATTTGAAGTCAAAATTAAGGAACTTAATTAGTAAAATCGATGAGCCAAGAAAAGCTGAGAGATCTGGAAAAAATTATTACGGAAAAAGAAATTGCAAAAAGCAAAATTTTGCTTAGTCGAAAGAGAAAAATTTCGGAGATTCGAGTTTTTGTGGCAAAACTTTTGACGGAAGGAGCGGGCGAAGAAAAATTGGTAATTTTTCTCAGAAGACATTGGATAAACTTGTTTCTTCAAATTTGGCCGTTGGCAATATTTTTGATTTTAGTGACAATAGTCTATCTTTCACTGATCAACTTTGGTTCGTTGGGCGGTGGAGAAATTATGTTGAGTTTCGGAGCCTCAATTATCAGTCTTTTTCTTTGGGCATTTTTATTTTTTATTTTTATCGATTACTATCTGGATGTTTGGGTGATAACGAACGAAAGGATAATCAATATTGAGCAAAAAGGACTTTTCAAGAGAGAAATTTCCGAGCTAAGATTAGAGAAAGTCCAGGACCTAACCACGGAGATAGGTGGGATAATTTCGACTTTGTTTGATTTCGGAGATCTTTATGTCCAGACGGCCGGCAAAAGAGAGAGATTTCTTTTTAAAAGTATCCCCCACCCGGAAAGGATTAAAGATGTAATTTTAGTGCTTTCGGGCGAGGAGGAAAAATAATTCTAAAACTTCTAATTTTTAAAATTTTTGCCATGAAGAAAACTATCGTAATCGGTCATGACAATTCCGACACAGACAGCGTTTGTGCCGCAGTTGCTATGGCGGAGTTGCTAAAAGCGAAGGGCAAAAAAGCTGTGGCGATGAGAAAAGGCAGTCTCAATAAAGAAACCGCCTTTGCGCTTGAGTTCGCCGGAGCCACTAAAAAAGTAAAGTCAATCAAAAACGATGAGATAAAAGGCGAAGAAGTCTTTTTTGTTGATTTTAACGAAAAGGCTCAAAGCCCCATAAAAGGAGAAAATTACAAGCTAATCGGGCTTATCGATCACCATAAACTAAGCGGAGATTTTAAAACAGAAGAGCCGATCCTCTTTCGGATTGAGCCAATCGGATCGACATCCACTTTGGTGGCTAAGCTTTATTTTGAAAAAGAAATCGAGATTGAAAAATGGGTGGCTAAATTAATGCTGGCGGGGATTATTTCCGACACGCTTAACTTAACTTCTCCGACCGCCACAGAGGAAGACAGTCTTTGGTTGAGGAGACTCTCCGCAGTGACAGGAGTTGACACGACAAAGTTAGCCGATAATCTTTTTGAGGCCAAATCTGATTTAAGCGATTTTTCTCCCCGAGAAATTGTTAAACTGGATTATAAAAATTTTGATTTTGGAGGAACTAAAGTGGGAATCGGGGTGGTGGAGACGGTTAAACCGGAAAAAATTAAATTTTTGGAACCGGAATTGAAAAAAGCGCTGGCGGAAATCAAGAAAGAAGAAAATTTAGATTTGATCTATCTGGGAATTGTGGATATTTTAAAAAATCGAACGGAAATGCTTCTGATTGGAGAAAGGGAGAAAGCCTTGATAATGAAAGTTTTTTCCGACATTGTGATCTCGGAGAATAATTTAATTTTACGAGGAGTAGTTTCTCGTAAAAAACAGATTGCGCCCATGATTGAGAAGGGCCTAGAATAAGCTCAAAAAATGAAGAAACAAGAAAAAAAACGGGAACTGAAAAAAGCGATTCTTTGGGGTCTGTTTTTAACTATTATTTTGACATGGCCGGTTTTTCCGTATTTTTTTTCCGAGGTGCCCGGTCGGGGCCCGGATACTTATCAAGTGTTGGCTCGAACCCTGATGACGGCTCAAAAAATAGAAACTGAAGGTTGGCTGGCTACTTTGAAATGGCAGAGAAACAGTGATTTTTGGGGGATTCTTCCTTTTATCGGTTATTTTCAATATTTTCTCGGAGAAAAGGGGGGCTATAATTTTTGTTGGTTGGCTTCATTTTTCTTAACTTTTTTAGGTACCTGGCTTTTTACAAGAGAAATTACTCGCTCCAAGCTGTCGGCTTACACGGCCGGGGTGATCTTTGCTTTTGCTCCCTTCCATTTTGCTCACGGAGTGGCGACTAATATTGGGGCTATGAACTATCAATGGTTGCCTTGGCTAGCTTGGTTTCTTTATAAATTTGTTAAGGAAAAATCTTGGTTATCGGCTTTGGGGACGGCAGTTTTTGCTATTTTAATCATTGCTACGGAACATCAGCTGTTGGCTTTTTCTATGCTTTTTCTGGTTTTTTACTTCCCATTTGTAGTCTATCTGCGATCTGATTGTCTAAAAAGTTGGCGCTTCTGGTCCATCCTTTTAACCGGTCTAGCACTGCTTTTTTTGGTTGGTGCCATTCAATTCAATAAAATTTGGGAGATTGCTCATTCGGAAAATAATTTTTTGATTCCTCCTTTTAGCCAAGTGGAAAATTACTCGGCTGACTTAATCGACTTTATTTTACCGGCGGAATTTCACCCTTTTTGGGGTGAATATTTCAATGTTTTTCGGGAGAATACCGCTTCCAACGAAGAGGGTCGGCAAACATTCTATTTGGGCTTTTCCGCTATCATTCTCCTTTTTGCGGGCTTGCTGTCCCTGGCGCTAATAAAAAGAAAAAATCGGTTGCCGGTAGATAAAAAATGGTTGATTTTTTGGGGTGGAATTTTTATTCTTTTCACTGTTTTGAGCCTTGGACCAACCTTGCATGTTGCCGGGCAGGAATTTTTCAAAGAGCGGATGCCTCATATTTGGCTTTATAATTATTTGCCTTTTTGGAATTATATTCGTACCACCAGCCGAATTTTTATGATAGCTCTTTTTGCCTGGTCGATTTTGGTCGGGCTTTCCGCTAAATATTTAGCGATTAAACTGAATAAAATTGACTTTGAGCCAAAAAGAAAAATTAAATTGATTGTTTTTGGAATTTTCTTTGGGGCGTTGTTTTTGGAGTATCTTTCTTTTCCGATTTCGCGAATGAACTTGCAATATTCTTCATTCTACGACAAACTAAGGCAAGATAAGGAGCACTACTTTTTGCTGGAAGTGCCCGGTTCGACCAGCTACAGTTTCGGTTCTTACACTATGTATACCGCTCAGAAACATTTAAAAGACAAGATTGACGGTATCGATTTTGCGCGGGCTGAAAAAGACCGTTGGACTTTTCAAAAAAATACGCCGGTGATTTCAAAAATCCTTTACAGTTTCCCTGACGGCGGTGAAAAAAATCCGGAAAATCCTAATGGTGACATTATTATCACCGATTTTGATTCGATCGGGCAGTCCATCTTGAGTTTTTATAATATTCGTTTTGTGACGGTGAGTAAGCGAGAGGGCGGAGCAAAATTTACCGATAAAGCAAGGCAAAATACAATTGATTATCTGGAAAATAGTCTGGGCTTAAAAAAAACCTACGAAGATGATTTATTAACAGTTTTCGAAGTGGAAAAGAATAATCGTTCGGGGGTTCTCTTGGCTTTAGAAACTGGCACTTCCGATGCCTGGGGAGAAAAGGAGGGAACGGGAAAGAGCCGGGCGCGTTTTGCCAAAGATGGAGCCGTAATGAAAGTTGTTAATTTGGGGATTTCTCCGACTAATGTAAAAATAGATTTCAAGGCGGGCATTAAATATCTGAGGGAAATCGAATTTTTGTTGGACGGTGTCTCTGTGAAAAAAATTAAGCTAGAAGATTTCAAGGGAGATTACAATCTGGTTCTGAATATGTTGACGCCGGGAGAACATCGTTTGGAAATAAAAATAAGAGACGAAAAAGGCAACCCGGTCGATAATTATGAGTTATTCCGAGGAGTTAAGTTCAGTCAATTTCAGATCGGGGCATAAGAGGGCTTAATCACTAATTTTATCTGATTGAAATAAATAGATCTCAACGCAATTATTTCTTGCTTGGAAAATTCCTCTGTTGACAGGTATAGAAAAAATCCCTCCCCCAGATTGTTTAATCTCGACATTGCTTTTAATTATGCAAACAAAATTTTTGTGATAGGGTAAAACATCAAACGGACCGACATCGTTGATTGAGCTGACGCTTTCTGCAATATCGGAAAAAAGTAATTTATCTTTTTTTCTAACGATAACTTTCAGGGATGATTTCATGTTTTTTATATTTCTCCAATCATAAAAAATTTTTCAGGATCTTCCTTGTCGAATTTCCCGAGCACTATTGATTGAACCGCTGAAACAGTTTTATCAATCGGAACATAAACACCATTAAGTCCACTTTGGTTTTTGGTCACAAAAAATGGTTGGGTCATGTAGTTTTTAATTATAGTGGCTCTGCGAAAAAGAAGTTGATTTTCTCGAGTTAGTTCCGATTCTCCCACCAAAGAGACCATCCTTTCAAGGCCTTGAGCCTTTTTCAATATTTGAAGAGCCGAAATTAGCGTTTCATAATGTTCCTCTCCTATCTCTTCAGGAGAAAGAATTGATGAAGTGCTTGAGAGAATATCTATGGCGGGTAATCTTCCTTGCTGGTATATATCACGAGAAAGAGTTACAATCGAGTCTAGATAAGGGTAAATTGATTGAACTCCGCTGTCCAACAAGTCGTCAGAGGGAACATATATGGCTTCTATAGTGCTTATGTTGTTTTCTTCTGAGGAGACTAGTCTTTCGTGGAGAGAGGCCATTTCCGAAGCAAGGGTGGGCTGATATCCGTCTTCGGAGGGAATATTTTTGGTTATAGTAGAAAGCTCCATCCCAGCTTGAGCAAACCTGAAAACATTATCGATAAAAAATAATATATCAGCCTTTTCTTCATCTCTAAAATATTCCGCCACCGAGGCGGCCGCCATTGCGGTAAGAAAGCGTAAAGACGCGTTGTCTCCCATATGTCCAAGGAGCAAAGATGTATTTTTCAAAATGTCTCTATGCTCGAGTTCATGAAAAAGCTCATGACCTTCTCTTATTCTTTCTCCAACTCCTGCGAAAACTGAGTAAATCTCTTTTTCATTTTTTTTCACCATCAAAATATTATGAAGAATTTCCGAGAGGAGAACGGTTTTGCCTACTCCCGATCCGCCAAAAAGACCCATTTTACCTCCTCTGACCAAGGGAGCAAAAAAATCAATGACCTTGATGCCCGTTTCCCAGATATTTTTTTTAGCTGAGATAATGTCGTATTCGGGAGGAGCTTGGAAAATAGGCACTCTACCTTCAATGACGAAAGGAGGTAGTCCGTCAATCGGCTCCCCGAATAGATTCATTGCTCTACCCAGAATGTTTTTGCCGATTGGAATTTTCAGTTGTTCTCCAGTTGAAATGACTTTTCTGCCTCTATAAATTTTTTCTTTTCCTGACAATATGAGACAGTAGTAAGTTTTTCTATTTGAAGACAAATAAACATGCAATTTGATACTGTCATCTTCGGTATCGATGAGAATTTCACGGAGGGAAGGCCCTTGGTTGTTGAATTTAATTTCGGCTATTTCTCCTGCAACCGAGATAACTGTTCCTTTGGCATTTTTTTCTTTGTTCATTTTCGTATTATAAGGTTTGAAATCATTGCGTTTTGTTTACGGTCAAGATTTTTCTTGCGAACGCTGTGTTTATTAAAATCTATTTTTTTGATCATATTTTTGTTTTTTTCCAGGGATTCGTCAAGATGCATCAACCGAGAAGCAAACCTGGCCAATAATGATTCCTTGAGCAATCTTTCTAATAATGACGACAGAATTTCTTTGGTTAGCACTTCGGAAACAGCCACAATAGAAGGTTCATACACAAAATTGAGATCTCTATTCTCGATCATTTCCCACTCCTTGGAATTTTTAGGTAAAAAATCACCAGAGATACTGGTCTTTTCCGAATGCTGAAAGGTAAGATTTTTGAATTTTCCATAAAAGACATGAATTCTCCTGTATGAAATTACTCTACCCACTGTTTTTTTTAGTAAACATTCGTCAATAACGGTGTCGGGCAGAGTGAGGGAAAAAAATTTAAAATTTTCGGCATAATTTTTCATCAATGATTCTCCCAATTTACCAGCTACAAAAATATCAACTTTATTTTTTTTGATAAAGTCTAAAAAAAGAATAAAAATTTTTTCTATAATATCTCCATAGAGACCGGTGTTCGAAGCTATAAATATGGCGGCCTCTTTCTTTTTTAGTCCGATATCTTCAAAGTCTTTCCCTACCATATCTGAAAGTTTAGCCAGGCCTTCATAAAAATCACGACAAGCTAAAATATCGGCTTTCACTTTTTGAATTTTCTCGGCGGCTAAATCTTCATAGGCTTCCAGTAGATTACCCAGATCCAACAGTTCATTTTTTTCATCAACAAGTTGCTTATAAACAGTCATCTTTCTATTAGATTTATTATAAATTTTTGTTCTTTGGAAACACTTTTATTTAAATTATAAAGAAAAGAATTTTGATTTACTAAATTTTTAAGAAAGGAGTGTTCCTCTGGCGATATTTTTTCGACAATGTTGGTTGCGTTTTGCCCATCCCATAACCCCAGACAAATTGCCGAGATAAAAACGGCTTGAAGCTCCGGAGGCAAAGGTTTAAAATCTGTTTGCCTGAAAAATTTCCAAAAAGCTTCTCCCAAGATCAAAGTGTTTTTTATTTCTTCCGGTAACTCTGAGCCGAAACGAAGAAATTTTTGAGTATTTTCATATTTTTTCATAAAAATCGTTAATTTCGAGTTTATATCTCGAAAAAGAGGAGTAAGGGCTTGTCGCCCAACGCGAGTTACCGACAAAAAAATATTTACTGCCGGTCTTCTGCCTTGAGCAAAGTTTTCGCTGTCAAAAAATAAATGCCCATCCGTCATAGACATAAGATTGGTTTGAATATACCCAGCCAAGTCGGAAGCGAGACTTTCAGCTATGGGAAGACAGGTAATCGCCACTTCTTTTTCAAAAAGATTAAAACAGCCAGCCCTTTCCAGAAGATTCGAGTGAAAATGAAAAATATCTCCAGGATAGGCTTCTCTTCCAGGGAAAGTTCCGGAGAGAAGTGCAATTTCACGGTAATATTTTGCATGAACGGTTAGATCGTCAAAAATTAGGAGGACATCTTTCCCTTGATCACGAAAATACTCGGCTAATGTCATAGCGGTGTAGGGTGCGTAGACGATCTCCCCCGGACTACTGCTAGAAGTTGAGACGACTAATACGCTTTTTTCCAATAGGCCATTTTGTTTGAAAAATTCTTCAATTGCTTTAACCTCTTGACTCCTTTTACCGATCATGCAGTAAACGCAGATAGTCCCCAACTTAATCTGTTGGATTATAGTTTTTAATATAAATTGTGTCTTTCCAGTCTTCCGATCGCCGATAACTAGCTCTCTTTGGCCATGGCTTAAAGGTACTAAAAGATCAACAATAGCGACACCGGTTGATAAAGATCGGGAAATTTTTTTCCTGCCAGCAATGCCGATTGGGTTTTTTTCGATTTCTCTACTTTCCGAAAGGGAGATAACTTTTTTCTTGTGACCGGAGAATAAGTGACCAAAAACATTAACTACTTGGCCTAATACTTTTTCACTGCAGGAAATTGATAAAGACTTTCCGCTTCTACCGGCTTGGATACCACTTTTAACGGGAGATCTAGAGAAAACTAAAACCTCAACCTCGTTAGGCTGAAGTTTGATCACCCTTCCATTTTCTCCTGTTCGAAAAGCGATCCCTTCCCCGATTACAGCACCTGGTAGCCCCTGAACTTTCACTAAAAAATCCCTAACCTCTGTTACAATACCGATTTCTCTATTTTTTTTTATGCAATATTCGTAGTGATGAATCATTTTATTTGTTAAATTGTCAAAGTAAGATAAGCTAAAAAAAGACCCATTGCCATAATAAAAATAGCCATTAAAAAATTGAAAACTATTCCCATGCTTATAGTTTTTGAAGCCAAAGGGTTTCGGCCTAAAGCTTCTATGCTGGTTTTACTTGATCTACCAAAAATGAAAAAAGCTGCGGTGAAAAAAATACCGGTAATTGTTGCCGCCAACAAAAAACGAAGAGATGTCAGGGGAGAGGGAAAAGGTGATGAAATAGCGGTTATTATATGGGAAAAAATATTCGGCACTTTTCCATTTCCGGTGCTTGCAGTAATATATTCCGGCTTAACGGAGACAAGGATTTTTCCGTGGCCGGCTGGATCATTATTTTGATAATTTTCGAGGGCCGTTCCTAATACAAAGCCTTGGGAATTGCTTTTTTGGCCAACGCCAGGAATCTTTGAAGATGTTATATAGTCCCCCACTCGAATATTTCCGTTAGCGGAAGAAACCTTAACATAAGCTTTGCCGGTGGGGATAACAAAGTGGAGATTCGGTTGGGAAGGATTCTCGAAGGATACCGCGGGATTCTTAGTTGCTACGCCATAAAGAGTTGGAGTATAGGGAGTGTCGGCTAAAATATAACCACCTATGGATGAAGTGGAAATAATGTCACCATCTTCGACATTGTTTGCTTCAATAGGAATCGAAATCGCAATACCGGAGGAAAACTTTTTTTCTTCCGCAAGAGCAGGAGCAGTCATGCCAAAAAAACAAACAAATAAAAAAAAGAAGATATTTTTTAATTTTTTTTGTGAAAATAAGTTCCAGTATTGATGCATTGTTTTTAGTTTTTTTATTTTATTTTTTTATTCAAAAATCCTGAGACAAACAAATGATAATATGAAATTTTATTATTTTGCAATGTCTTTAAATTTAATTTATATTATCTATATAATGATCGAGGTTTGAAACCCCGATTTGTTGGGTTGAAAGTTGGTAATAGGTGATAAAAAGGCTGATTGGAAAAATAAAAAAATAAGCATCGAAATGAAGTTATTTGAAAAATTAAAAAAATTTATCGAATTTTTAGTGCCACTCTATATTTTGAGTACGGTTCCGATGGCTTATCCTCAAGTTAGAGAAGCCAAAGATTTTGCATTTGGTTGGGTGAAAAAAATTTATTCTTCTTCGATATCTTCTTCCTCAATCTCAACGCTATCCGCTTCAGCATTAGATGTCCAGTCACCTTCCAGAGAAAATGAGGAAACGATTTTTAATGTAAATGTTCCAACGGTGATAAGGGATAAGGCTACTTTTGAGAATGATGTCATTATCAAAGGAAGACTAATATATCCGAATCAAAATATTTTAGCCGGTCCCGGAATAGAAATCACGGGGACCGAAACTATAACAGTTTCTAACAAGGGAGTCTTGTCTTTAGGAGGGGAAACGGGGGATTTAAAAATCAAGGCAGGCAATGGAATTGTGGTAAAAGGATTAGAAATTTCAACAAATGCTTTGACGGGCCTTACCGCCGGAGACGGTATTTTGGTATCGGGCTCGGCTATAACGAACAATGATCCAGGTTCGGGACAAAATATTTTTAAAACGATTTCGGTTGCAGGTCAAAGTGATATTTCTGCTAGCAAGAATGATGACATTCTAAATATCTTCGCGGGAACGGGAATTTCAGTTACCACAAACGCCACAAACAAACAAATTACCATAAGCACTTCTTTGGAAGAATCGGGCTGGAAAGTGGAAAATGGAAAAATTCAATTGAAAAATTTAGCCTATAGCGTTGGTGTTGGCACGACCAATCCCTTTTACAAGTTTGAAGTGGCGGGAGGATCAATTGGAACAGATAGCCAATTTATTTCTACGGTTACAACAGGAACAGCTCCATTTATCGTCGAATCAACTACGGCAGTAGAAAATTTTAATGCAGATCAATTAGATTCTAGGCATGCTTCGGACTTCGACCTTGCTTATGTCTCTGGAAATGGATCAATCACAAGCACTCAATCAATAACGGTTGGACCAAAGGCCGATTATGATTCGATTTCTATCAGAGCTGTAGAGAAGGGAGCTAATTCATATACCGGAACAATTACCGCGAAAGATCTGGACGCCGATCGTGTTTGGACTTTGCCGAATGTTTCAGGTGATATTGTAACTACTGGAGATGTGGGTACTGTTTCCGGTGCTATGTTGTCTGACAGTTCTGTCCAAGCAACTCATTTGAAGGCGAGCAACTCTCCAACCAGTGGCTACTCTTTGACTTACAATGCCGGCACGGGAGGATTTGCTTGGGCTACTACTTCAGGTAGTGGAACTGTCACCCAAATTAATACGGGGAATGGGTTAAGTGGTGGACCGATCAATGCTTCAGGGACTGTTTCTTTGGGCGATTTAACTTCTGATTGGAATCAATCCGGAGCTTATAATATTGTCCTTAATAATGCCTCCTCTCATCTCAAGATGCTTGAATCATCAGGCTCTACTTACTTTGGATCTCTGAATATAGGGGATCTTTCTGCCAATGCTACATATACTTTTCCCGATTTAACGGGAACGGTCGCCCTAACAGCTAATAATCTTGGCTCATTTGCTTCAACAAGTTCAGCTCAATTAGCCGGGGTGCTTTCAGATGAAACAGGTTCGGGAGGATCAGTTGTTTTTTCTTCCTCTCCCACCTTAAGTAATCCGATTATTAGTAATATTTTTTCTTCTGCTGATTTTATCTTGACTCAAAACTCCATCAACCCGATCGTTTCAGTCGCTACCGGTGCTACCGCCAACA
>CALFZX010000009.1 GCA_937952315.1 uncultured bacterium | reverse complement strand
TAATGAGCACCAAAAATGCGGTTAAAATCGGAATAGTAGGTAGTTTCTGCTTCTTGTTCTTTGCAATTTTCATTTCGATCAAGGCCGCCTCCGATCCCATTCAAACTATTTCGGGACAGGTTTCGGCGACAGGTTTTTACAAGGAGGATGTAGAGAAGGAGAATATAGATTGGCGGAAAAATTATACGGTTGATGCTGCCCACGGGCCTTGGGGTGGAGCCTACAACAAGTTTACAATCGTAGGAAATAAACTTTATGTCAGTTGGGATCACTCTCTCTATTCCGAAGCTAATGAGGGCAATTTTAATGATTTGAAAGACGAAAACGGAATCGCTTCATATATTATTGTCGAGTTCGACGATGACGGTAATGTAAAAAATAAGAAATATGGTTGGGTAAGAGGGATAGGTTTCGGTACGGGAAATGCTAATTTTTGTGAGGGAGATTCAAGCGCTTGTAAAATATTTAGTTGGGCTCATTTAAAATTCAAAACCGCTAAAATCCTGGCCTGTTCTTTTAATTGCAATCAAACCAACAAGTACAACTATACGATTAATTATGAAACCACGGCGCAGGGAACGACAACGACCATCAATCCGGCCAGCGCTCACAAGTGTGATGCTATGACGGCCAAAATTACTCCTCAAGCGGAATGGTTCGGGTCGCTCACTCATGCTTGCGGTTATCAAGGTGGAAATGAAAGAATATTTACAATCGATACTGTCTCTCCAGTGACCGATCTAGCTAATTGCACCGATCAGGCCAGTTGCATAAATGCCGCTCAAGAATATAATCTTACCCCCACCACTTGGGGCAAAGGTGCTCAGAAAGTTCCGGCTGGCTGGCTGGAAAGCGCACAGAACTCTCTTTCTTCATCTTCGGAAGGAATGACTTGTGCTAACGGCAAATGCTCCACTCTCAAATCCGGTAAATATACTCTTTCTCTCAACATCCCCGAATCAACCTACTACGGTCAGTGTCGGGGCAGTGCCACCAGCGAAACGGTGGAAGGAAAAACTATCACTTCACCAGCTGTCACTATTAACACTGAAGAAGCCAAAATCCCCGCTCAAACCAGCACTCTCGATATTACCGTCGCTAACCGTCCCCCCATCTCCACCGTCTCCTTTGAGAAGAAATATTTAAGCGAAGGA
>CALFZX010000008.1 GCA_937952315.1 uncultured bacterium | reverse complement strand
ACGGGAAATATAAAAATTATTTCAAGGCTGGCCGCTTTGTTCTATATTAGGGTGAGAGGGGAGACGGTTGAGGAAGGATCTCTGAAAAGTTTTGTCAGTGATAAATATTTTTATGAAAAAGGTCCGGTCAGATTAAAAATAGATTTTGAAAATAGAGGAAATATTCATCTGAAACCGTCCGGTCGAATTGATTTTTTTAATATTTTGAATGAAAAGGTGGGAGAGGCTCAAGTGAGCGAATTTTTTGTTTTGCCCGATTCGATTAGGCAGAAACAAATTTCTTATGAAAAATCATTAATGATAGGTAAATATAGAGCGGATTTATCTTTGGACTATGGCTATGATGGCCAAAAAGAAAACCGATCTGTTTATTTTTGGGTTATTCCGTGGAAAATTTTGTTGACTATTTTTATTTTGATTTTCGGTTTGATTCTTGGATTCCAGCAATTAAAAAATCGTTTCAGCTTTCAAATAAAGATGAAAAAGAAAAAATCAAGGTAAAAAAATGAAAAAGATTTGGTTCACAATAATTGGGGGCAGTAAATCAAAAGCGTTTTTGAGTCTTTTTGTTTCAACGGCGTTAGTCTTTTCTTCATTGGTTTTTGCTTTTTATCCGGTATTGGAGCCGATTATCACCACGGCCGTGACGGATGATGTGCTGGTTTCTTTAAGCATCACATCTGAAATAACTATTTCTGCCCCTTCCAATGTGACTTTGTCTAGCATTTCCGGTATGACGGGAGGCAGCTCCACTTCTTCGGCCATTGCTTGGACGGTGATTACTAACGATACTGCCGGCTACTCTTTGACTTTAAAGAAGGATACCTTGCTTCGATCGGGGGCGGGAGGGACAGATAAAGAATTAGCGGATTACACCGAAGCGGTTTCCGGAACACCTGACTATTCCTGGGGCTCGGTCGGTGCCGGAAATGAAGAATTCGGCTTTGCACCTTCTTCAGGAGATGATTTTGTTCAAACATTTAAAAATAACGGAGCGTCCTGTGATCAATCCGGAGGAAGTATCACTGATGAAAAATGTTGGCTTGATATACCAACGACGCCGACCACAGAGTCAATTGCTTCAAAGAGCTCCGCTACCGGTTCCTCCGGATCAGCCACAGCTATTAAAGTAAAAGCTGAAGTTGGTGCCAGCAACTATCTTGAAGAGGGAACTTACACTAGCACTTTGACAGCGACGGCGGTGACAAATTAGGGCAGAGCCCGATCTTAGATGATGGATCTTAGATCTTGGAATGAATAAGGTACAAGGGGAAAGGAGCAAGGAACAAGGGACAGGGGGCAAGGGGCAATAGGGAATGGATAATTAAAAATGTAAAAATCCCGCCTGAACGTACGGGCAGGCATTTTGATATTTAAATTTTACATTCACGGAAATATCTGGGATGATATGAAAAGCAAGGCAGTATAAATTGAAAATTGAAATTTATTACCTTATAATTATTTTATGAAAAAAATATTTCTCAAGCTCAGGCTTCTGACATTATTAATAGCGATTTTTAGCTTCACAATGTGCTTTATCGGATATAAGGCGTTGGCATTCGTCTCTTCGTCAAACAGTTTTCGTCTTCAATACGATTCTCTTAACTCTGAAGGCGGATCAAGCGATTCAACAACCTATAATTTGCAGGATACAATGGGGGAACAGGCGGTTGGGGTCTCAGAGAGCGATAATTTTAAAATAAAATCGGGTTTTTGGCACCTGAGCGAAACCAATATTTCCATTTCAAGTCCATCCGATTTTTCGCTATCAAACTCAATAGGTGGCGTTTCGGGAGGAACAGCTGAGGGATCGGTAATTTGGAATGTAGCAACGGACAGTCTCAGCGGTTATTCTCTTAATATCAGATCTGTTACTTTTCCAACTCTCAAATCGGCATCAGCTTCTTTATCCGATTTTTCACCGGCGGACGCTAATATCCCTGATTTCGAATGGTCGATAGAGCCAACCGAATCGGAATTTGGTTTTTCACCCGAAGGCTCGGATGTTATTTCTAAATTTAAAGATGACGGCTTTGACACCTGTGGAACCGGATCTCAAAATTCAGTGAACAAGTGTTGGTATAATTTCAAGACGACAGACGAGACTATCAGCCAATCAAGCGGGACCAATAATCCGGCCGGAACCAATACCGAGTTTAAGTTGAAAGCTCAAGTAGGCAATTCTCGTTTTCAGCCGGAAGGAGATTATACGGCACAGTTAGTTGTAACGGCGATGGTGAACTGAGGCTTCGCCTGATCTTGGTTAATAGATCCTGGATCTTGGAAGTAAGAAAGAAATGATTTCCTCCCTTCAGATGAAGGGAGGCTTGCCCGAACCATGGGCGGGTGTCGAGGAGTTATACGACGAGACGGAGGGTTCTGAAAAGCAGAATATAACGATAATAGTCTTTTTTTCAGAACCCCCCCCTTACGGGGTTCTCCCCTTCATCTGAAGGGGAGAAAATCTTCTCATTCCAAGATCTATCAACTATCATCAAAGATCCTTTTAGCGGATTCACGCTCCCAGACAAACCAAAGACCCGATTTGGGGTCTTTTTTGATAAATTTCGTTTTTTTGAAAAAAACCCTTATAAATAATAATGTAATTATTTGGCGAAAAAAGAGAAATTAAAATAAACCGAAAAAAAAGAGAAAAAGCCTTTATGAAGCGAACTTTCGCGAGGATTAAATTTAATTTCAAAATTATTTTCGGAACCGTTTTTTTGGTTTCGGCGGTTTTTTGTTTGTTTTTTTATTTCTCAGCGAAGGCTTCAATCAACAAACAAGTCAATTATCAGGGTAAACTGACTGATGGCAATAACTGGGCGGTAGCCGATGGAAATTATAATATGGTCTTTAAGATTTATGACGCGGTGACGGGCGGAAATCTTCTTTGGACAGGAACGCACACCTCGGCTAACGGTAATCCGGTCGCTGTTTCGGCCGGAATTTTCTCGGTTCTGCTTGGCTCAGGAACGGGAAACACTCTAAATTTAGATTTTTCCAATTCTTCAAATTATTATTTACAAATCGAAATTTATAATTCCGGAACCAGCGCGTGGGAAGTTTTTGATCCACGACGGCCGGTAGCTTCCGTGCCACAGGCTTACAATGCGAACAATGTTATTGGAGACGGGCGAATTGATGTGACGACTGACAGTTCGAGTAACGCCTCTCTCAAAGTCACTCAAGCGGGAACGGGCGACGTAGCTCAGTTTTTCGACGGTTCAACACAGGTGGTGACGGTGAAGGACGGGGGTAATGTGGGGATAGGGACGACCGCGCCGGGGGCGAAGTTGGATGTGAGTGGAGCAGCAATGTTTGGATATTTTACTCATA
>CALFZX010000007.1 GCA_937952315.1 uncultured bacterium | reverse complement strand
AAGATGTAATCAATATTCTCGACAGGACCAAAGAGCTAAACGATTTTCAGGATGTAACTCCTATGGGGCTGGCTAATCTGGCATTAGATCTGGTTGGAGAGGAAAGAGTCGTTGGCAGTATTCTCAGAAAAGTTGTCAGGATGATGCAAAATTAAGTGTAATTTGACCATATGCAACTCCCTAAAGCTATCGCCGTTGTAGGACCAACCGCCTGTGGTAAAACCAAGTTGGGAGTTTTTCTGGCTTCAAAATTCAAGGGCGAAATAGTTTCAGCCGATTCAAGGCAAATCTATCGGCATCTTGATCTTTGCACCGGCAAAGATAAGAACGATTATTTTATTGGAAAAAGAAAAATCCCTTATCATCTAATTGATATTATTGAGCCTAATCGAGAATTCAGCTCAGCTGATTTTCAAAAAAAGGCTTTCAAAACAACCAATCAAATACTGGCGGAAGATAAACTGCCAATTTTAGTCGGGGGCAGTCCTTTTTATGTTTATTCCGTTACGGAAGGATGGGATTTCCCCAAACTCGATCACGATCCAAAAATTAGGGAAAAGATCAGGGAAATGAGCCTTGAAGAAAAACAGCGGACCCTGAAAAAAATCGACCCGGCCGCCTATGAAAAAATCGATCGCAACAATCCTCGCCGACTGGAAAGAGCTCTGGAAATATGTCTTGTCTCCGGCAAGAAGTTCGAGGATTTTAAGCCTAAGTCGAATCCGAAATTCGATTTCCTATTTTTGGGAAAAATATACCCCCTTGATACGATCAGAAAAAGGGTTGAGAAAAGACTTAAGGAGAGATTTGAAGCCGGTATGATTGACGAGGTCGCCGGAATTTTAAAGGAAAATAAGGCCTCCGCGCAAGATCTGGACAAGATGGGTCTTGAACCGAGATTTATCACTTATTATCTCGAAGGTCACATAGACAAGCGAGAACTCGAGGAACTGCTATTGAAAAATATTGTCAGCTTTGCCAAAAGACAAATCACTTGGTTCAAGAAGGACAAAAGAGTACATTGGATAGAAAAAGAGACGGAGGCCAATAAAATAACCAGGAACTTTTTGAAAAACAGCTAATTTTTTCGTTTCTTCTCACTCACCCAGAAACTACCAAAGTATTTTTTGAACATTAGCCTTGTCATGGCATCCATAGCGGGCGGCGCCGTGATAAAGAGAGCCGTCAAGGGCATAAACAACGACTCAAAACCAAACATCAGATTCTTAAACCAACTATATTTTTTTGTTCTTCTGGGAGTAATGAAAAATGACAGAATGGCGGAACAGACAATACCGAGCATAGCCAATCTCATCAAGAACTGAGTTATAAGAGGTAAATTATGCGCCAAAACCATTTCGTTAAATTCAGCACCCCCCACCATCAAAGGCAGCCAGCCCATCATCAGAAGAAGAAAGGATGTCGTCCCCCAGGAAATTCTTCCTTCAAGCATGGTAAAAACTATGCTTATTCGGGATTTAAGAGGTATCCGACAATCTTTGTTGGCAAAAACTCTAAGCAATCTCGGGAAACTTTCGATTCCATAGGCCCAACGACGAAGTTGCTTGTATTGATTAACGATTGTTTTTTTGAGCGTTTCAGCCAAGGTAGCATCCATCGAAACCGGTAGAAACAATGGAATTGTTCTGTAGTCACCGTCGTATTTTGAATAGCACTGCCAAAAAATCGCCGAATCTTCTGAGATGATATCATTTTGCCATTTACCCACATCAAGTAAAGCCGCAAGACTCATTGAATGAGATGAGAAAGTCACCAATCTTTCATGCCTGACACTTTCTATCATATGCCAAAAGGAAGTGCCAAGCGATACTGTTCGAACCACCATATTGGTGTCCCAGATATTATTATTAAACATCGGCAATGGTTGGTAGCTGGCTCTAAAGCGATCTTTGCTCTTTATATAATTATAGCTGACGCAGGCAAAATATTCTTGGTGCGGGCGCGTATCGCAATCAAAATTTGAGACAATAACTTGTCGAATATCTATTTTTTTACTCTTGATAAACTTCAAAGCATTATCAAGCGCCCAATTGGCATTTGAACTTTTAACCTTCATCTCTCCTGGCAAATTATCGGGATGAACCGCCGTCAAGAAGCCGGCAAAATGATGTCCGTATTTTTTCTTCAGCTCTTCTTGACTGAGATGGGCTTCCGCTCCCGCCCGCTTCTCTGACGACATTGAAATGATTATTCGATCGTTGGGGTAGTTCGAATTTTTTATTGATTCGATAGTCGGCTCGAGAACGAAAAGTTCCTCATTCACATAAGGGATAATGATCAAATGGTATACATTAGAAACACTTAGCCCGTCCGTTTCTTTGATTTTTTTAACTTTTTTCAACCAATCGATTTTTTGATTATCGGCCAATTTTCTGTAGGCGACAATTGTTAAAATTGAAAGAATCAGAACTCGAGTCAACCAGAAAAGATCATAAAATATTATAAAAACGGCCGCCGCAACAGGGAGCACAAACGAAAGCAAAATTGATAGAAAAATCACCCCCCAGCAAAGGGCTCCCGGCAATATTTCGCCAAAACGCTGCAATCGATACTCCTTCTCGCTTTCAGTGGCATGACGAGGAAAAATGACCATTACATAAAATTAATACTTACCAAAAAAACCATTCTGACTCTATTTCTAGCATTTAAGAACTCAAAAAGCAAAGATTATTCTATCTAATTTCCACCCCGCCCCACTCGACAACCGTAAAGCCTTCTCTTTTCGGAGTAATAATGTTCGGTTCTTTAATATCTTTTCTCTGATCGAGAGGTTTGAATATAAAATTTCTGCGGATAACGGTTTTTGGTTCCGGACTAACTTTCAATTTCATATTTTCAGCTAGAAATCGATCACTCAAAAGTTTTATTTCATAAAATTTAGCTGGCTTTAATTCATTCAACCAATATTCTTTAAACTGGGCCTTTTCTTTTTCGTTTAATCCCAGTTTGGGCAAAGAATAATCGAACCATTTACTCAAATTATCATATTTGACAACCCAGCCCTCTTTTGGTAAGTCTATTTTATTTAAGGTGTTTTCGTAAAAAAGATAGTCATATCGTCCATCAATAAGACCCGATGGAGTCGCCTTAACCGTCCATCCTTCTACCGGATATTCGGGTTCACTCTTAACCACCTCTCCATTTATATCAAGAGAGACTTCGACTTGGGTGTCCTGTGTCGGATAAAGATAGACTGCCGGTTTTTTTACTACCATATCCGGATAAGTTCCACAAATCTCTCTGATTTTATCCAGTAAACCACCGGAACAACTGTAACGGGCGATACTTCCCAGAGTTAAACCATTTTCCACCAAAGCTTTCGCTTGACTCAAATTGTTCACCGTGCAGGTTGCACTCTTCCCATCTAGCTGAGAGAGATTATTTATAAGATTAGGGCAGTTTTTTAAGGTATTGTCCGAAACAACCCCCGATGCCCGCATACTTGACGGCGCTTCGTCGATCTTCTTGAGGGAGCTAACTGTCATAACTATTTCCGTTGCCAAACTGCTGCCCGATTTCGGTCCAGTCTGGATTTGGCTGGATTCTTCGGTTCGATAATTATCAAAATAGTTAACCTCAACTATCCGAAGCTTGGCTTTAGTATTTTTTTGGACATGATTATAAAAGCATTGTTTGTCGGTCCCGCAATCAACCTCCTTAGGCTGAGAACAGGTTATCGGGAAAACCGTTCTGACATGAGGCGCTAAATTAACTTCGGGATCGCCGGAGCACTCACAGTATGAATATTCGGGGGCATCAATTGCATCTCTCCAGACTCCTCCAGATTTTTCACAGGCTCCTTGGTCAGAGTCACCAGCAACACATTTTTGTTCGGAAGATAAGCATTTTCCCGTCGGACAATCGCAAGCGTTTACCGGCTTCCAAAGAGTTACACCAACCCCAGCTTCTCCGGCGCCATCACATCTCTCCCTATTGGCGTTATAAATGTTAGAAAACTGCTTCCAAGTTCCACCCGACTCAGTACAAAGTTTTTCATCAGTCGTTTCATTGTCAGAATATGTATCAGGAACACACTTACTTTCGGCATTAAGACAATAATCGGTGGGGCAAGCACAACCAAAGTATGGATAAGCCGTAGCGGTACATGCTCTAGCATCGGTGCGCTCATCACAATTATTTTGTTTAAAAAAGGCTTTTTCCGTTCTCCCACAAAAACGACTGGGGGGATTTGATTCGGCTAAAGAGCCACTATTATCCATTCCGTACTCGATCCAGGAACCGTTACTGTTTTTACAATTTGACTCCAAATTCCCTAAATCAAAACAAGAGCTTTGTCTTCCGATGAAACGACCGATATTAACTTGCCCAACATTACAATTGTGAATCCCCGCTCCCCTCGATTGGCATTTTTCACCCCTCAAACGATAACCGGTTGGACAAGTACAGTAGCTGTATTTGGTTAAAGAATCTCCCGCTTCGGTCCAAATTCCTCCCGAAGATGTACAATTCGTAGCGGCTATTGGAGGATTGACAATCGAGGATCCGCCGCTGCAGTATCCCCTTAGCTCGAAAACGGTTGAGTATCCAGAACTGTCATATCTCCCTCTCTCGGAAAGCTCTTCCAAATTCAAACATTGGCCGCTTGGACAGGAGCAGTGGCTGCCTTTATAGGAAGTACTATTATTCAGGACGCTTAATTTAGATTGAATCGAGGCGTCAGTCAAAGAGGAACAGGCGTTCCCCTTTAGATCACTGCCCGACAGCGAGCTGAAACCCTCCCAAGTCCCCCCCGAAGAGACACAGCGATTCACATAATTGGTCGCTGAAATTCCGACTGAGGGAGTGCCGGAAACCGAAATTACCGGATAAAGGTTTTTGTTTCCTCTGGAGTTGAGAGAGAGAAGAATCTTTTGCAACATATCTTTCAGCGCAGCCACTTGCTCCTCAATCGTCAAATCATCTGAGACAGCCTCGATCTGATCACCAAAAGAATCGTATACACTGAAAGCTTTCGCCTGTTTAACAAAATATTCACTCCAATTAAACGAGCTCTGTTCTCCCACCAGATCTTCGACATAATCACCGTCTATATAAACAGAACGAATCTTCCCTTTTGCTTTGTCTATTCTTAAAATTTCCACCTTGTCCGCCCCAGCATAAACCGACAAGGAAAAACTTTCTCCATCCGGCAAAAATTTGATGGCTTTTTCCAGATCCTCAAGCGTCGTATTTTCATTCATTTTAGCAACCAGAGGACCCTCCGATTTTGAATTGGCAACCAAATCAATAGGCTTGGCTGTCGTTAAATTCACCGCCGGATTGGTCTTTTCCGCCGTTAGACTACCTTGGTCAACGGGCGTATCGGAATTGTTTTTTTGGACAAATTTAAACAATAAATAAGTCACAAAAATAACCAAAACAGCCGCCAAAACAAAGAGCGGCTTTTTATTCATTTCCGACTTGAAGTCTGTTTTCATTTTTTTTATTTTAAATTTTTGAAAATTATCTTTATTAATAATATCAGTTTTTTTTAAAAACAAAAAACACCCTCGCAAAAAAGGTGTCTTTTTGAATTGATTCATCTAATCAAAAATCGCTAGTCAGTTTTGTAGGAATTTGACCGGTCGGATTTACATCCGGCAGATCCCACTCCTACAAAAGGAAAATACGACATAAAGTAGTTAACGATCATTAGTAT
>CALFZX010000006.1 GCA_937952315.1 uncultured bacterium | reverse complement strand
ACTTAACTGCCGGCACTCCCTCCTCCACCTCAGCCGCCCTCTACAATGTCGGAGGGCTATTGTATTGGAATGGAGTAATGCTTGGAGGAGGAAGCCAATGGGTCACTCAAGGCACAAGTATTTATTACAATACGGGAAATGTCGGAGTTGGCACGACGGCACCGAGTTCAAAATTAGAAGTAGAAGGAAATCTAGCTTTTGGACCAGAAACTGGAAAGCACTCTTTCTTTTCAGATTTTTACTCCGTCCCGACCGCTACGCAAACAACCATAACTCTAAGAGATGGGGTAACTTCACTGACGAATGGTTGGAATTACAAAATAAAATTAGTCACAACGGGAACATCTATTCAAACTGGAGCGGAATATATTGTAAATCAAACTGCCAGTGGAACTTGGACTAGCAAGCTGGTCTCTGCTAAAGATAGTTCTTCTAACCATCCGCTCCTTGGAATTTCCGGAACCAGTGTCTATATTTACCACAATAATGCTTCAACTTATACCATCAATACTTTTGTTGAAGGATATTACACCGCCAACACTACCGCCACAGCAACTGAATTTTTTGGTCTAGAAGGGGCTATCACCAGTTTCGGGGGAGGAGTGGGTATCGGTACAACTAGTCCGATCAATGCTTTAACTCTCCAATCGGGTTCTCAATACGACGGTTTCTTAATGACTAACGGAACAAATAACCTAGCCAGAATAATCACTTATGGCGCCAGTAACGATAACCCCAGTCTTGAAATGTACGGTGGGGCAACAGTTAAAATAGCCTTAAACACTGACAGCCGTCCTTCCTATTTCAACTCGGGTGATATCGGGATTGGCATTACAAACCCTACAAATAAATTGCATGTTGAGGGGACAGGAGGCGGTTCGGCGGGAATATATCTTAATTCTGCCGTTCCTTCATCGACCGCTAATACTCTTTATAATAGCGGAGGATCATTATATTGGAATGGGGCTTCTGTCGCGAGCCAATGGGTCACTCAAGGCACAAGTATTTATTACAATACGGGCAATGTCGGAATCGGAACAACCGATCCGATTCAGAAATTAGATATTTCCGGAGGCTCAATCCGATTGGCCGATTCTTATAATATTCAATGGGGAGGAGCAAATAATTATATTACCGGCTCAAATGCTTCTAATTATCTGGCAATGGTGACTAACAATAACGAAGCTTTGAGAATCGATTCGTCCGGATATGTCGGTATTGGCACTACTATTACTCAGAGAAATTTATATGTTGCGGGTGAATCGTCTACTTTGAATGGTAACCTACTTTCCAAACAAGAAGGTGGCAGTTATTTTGGAAGAACCAAAATCTCAGAAAATCAGTGGGGACAAAATCTTTCGAGCGCTTTTGGCACTGGCTGGACAGCTAAAGCAACCAGTCGTAATTGGAACGCGGTGGCTGTCTCGAGCGATGGGAGATATCAAACGGGTGCTGTTTATAATGGGTATATTTATATTTCTTCTGACTATGGAGATACTTGGTCTAGCGAAATGGGTGGAAGTAGCGCCACCTATGCAGATATTGCGATGTCAAGTAATGGTAAAATTCAAGTTGCTGCTCGTCGTGGTTCGACAACTCTCTTGTTATCTACCGACTATGGGAATACTTGGGCCTCAACCGGTAGCAGTGGAGATTGGAACGATGTCGCTATGTCCAGTGATGGAAAATACATATCCGCTGGAGATTGGACTACTAATAGAGTTTTTGTCTCTACTGACTATGGAAGTACATGGACAAGCAAAGTAAATATTGACGCAGATACAAGAGGGCTAGCCATATCCAGCGATGGAAAATATCAGACGGTGGTGGGGGATTGGTCTACGATTTATGTTTCTTCCGATTACGGGAATACCTGGACGAGTAAAAGCTCTAGTAAGGCATGGCGAAAGGTTGCCATGTCCAGCGATGGAAAATATCAAATGGCCGGAGTTTATGCGGCTTCGGATTATCTTTATATTTCTACTGACTATGGAAATACTTGGAGCAACAAGGGTGGGCTTGGTGCTAGAACGGTTCTGAATATGACGGCAGATGGTAAAATGATGGTGACTATGAGCGGAAATATTTATGTCTCTAGCGATTTTGGTGATACCTGGTCCAATAAAGGAGCAAGAGATTGCACAGATATTGCTATTTCGAGTGACGGCCGAGTGACTGCCTGTGCCGTTTGGGGAAGCTACATCTATGAATCTTATATGAACTCCTTTGTCGTCGGAGGAGGTGTCGGTATCGGCACCACTAACCCCGGTACTGCCAAGCTTTCCATCCAGGGTGGTGGATTAGTTGTCGGTGCGCCCACTGGTGGAGACAAGGGGGCGGGGACTATCAATGCTACTGCTGTTTATGATGACAATGTTCTTCTCACTGACTATGTTTTTGACAAATACTTCGATGGGTCAGTAAGAGAAAGCGATCTTCCGTTGCATAGCAACTATAATATGCTCTCGCTTAGTCAAATGGCCGACTATATTTCAGTCAATCGACATCTGCCAACTATTCCCGGCCGAGATGAATGGGAAAAAAATGGCAAATTTTCTTTGGGGGTTTTGGCCAACCATCTATGGGAAACAGCAGAAACTCAAGCTTTATATGTAGTGGAGCTCAATAATGAAATTAAACAAATAAACAACAGTTGGATTGTAAATAACGGCGAGATTGAAATTAATTCGCTAAAAAACAGAGTGGCGGAATTGGAGGCGCGAGAAGCAAGCAGTGAAGATCAGGAAATAAATTTGAATGATAATACTAGCAAAGAAGAAGATGAGAATATTAGTGAAAATTTAAATAGCAACGACAACCTAGAGAACACTAACGCAAATGACAATGTAAGCAATAATAATTCAAACACTAACAGCAATGAAAATACAAATGATAATCTGAATATCGACCAGCAAATCGACAATCAAATATCTATATTGGGCATAGGCAATATCGACGATGCCGTGTTGGGCTTTTTCAAGGAAGTTTGGTTTTCTGTGGGTGCCACTTTTGAAAAGGCGGTAGCTTTCCTAGGAGAAGTCACTTTTGGTGGAGTGGCTAAATTTGAAAAGCCGATCGAGCTGAGTGGAAGTTCTGTCGGTCAAGCAACGATTAAGGCGGGAGAAACAATTTCAGAAGAAATAAGATTTGAAAATGGCTACACGGAGGAGCCGATCATTACAGCTACTCCGACTGATTTTCTCGACGGAACCTACAAGACTGTTACAGAGAAGGATCCCATTCTCGGGCTATTTGACAAATTTAGAATCGAGATGGAGAAGAGTCAATCAAAAGATATAAAGTTCAACTGGCATATTTTTGGAAAGATAAAAAACGAGAACGAGAATGAAAATACCAATCTCGATTTTAAAAATGAACAAAATTCTTCCGCAGAAGAGAAAGAAGACGGTTCGGCTTCTGCGATTGAGCCAATAGAATAAAATTTTAGTTAAATAATCGATTATCCCTCTTTCAAAAATTCTTCCAACGCCTCTTCAAAAGGTCTAAGGGGTTGTAGCTTGGTGTTTAATAGAATCGAATGGGCGGGTCGTTTAGCCGGTCGAGGAAACTGCGAGGCTGGAACAGGCTTCAAGCTAATTTTATTGTTGCCTAAAATTTCAAAAATCTTTTTAGCGCAACCGTACCAAGTACACGGCCCTTCATTGACTAAATGGTAGATTCCCGATTCTTTATTGCTTTCCAGCAAAAAACGGGTGGCGTAAGCCAAGTCTTTGGTGTAAGTAAAACAACTCATCTCTTCATCAACAGCCATAATCTCCGGTTTGGTTTCGCCCAGTTCGCGCATAAGGGAAACAAAACTTTTTTTAGCTTGGGGAGAATCGCCCTCTTTACCGAATAATTTTGAGGTTCGAATGATAAAAAAATTCCCGCCGACTTCGGTGACCGCCTTCTCACCCATCGCTTTACTGATGCCGTAATTGTTAATTGGATCCGTCGAATCTTTTTCCGAATAGCCCTCCGGTTTATCGCCGGCAAAAACATAGTCGCTGGTGTAAGTGGCGAAAACAGCATTAATTTCTTTAGCGATTTCGGCTAAATTTTTTGGTCCTTCACAATTGACTGCTTTCGCTTTCTTAAATTCTTCCGGCTCTTCCGCTTTATCAACGGCGTTGTAAGCGGCGGCGTTGATGATAAAGTCAGGATCCAGTTTTTTGATTTTTTCGAAAACTTCTTCTCGTTTAGTGATGTCAATTTCTTCAAAATCCCAGCAATGAACTTCGTGTTTGGCTTCATCATAGACCCGGTTGAGATAGTGGCCAAGCATACCTTTGGCGCCGATAATCAAAGTTTTCATCATTTAAAAAATTATTTAATTAAAGCCTTCATTTTGCTAGCGTCTTCCTCTTTCCATGGCCCGATAAAGGCCAGATGAAGATTCTTCGGTCTGAAAAATTTATCCGCTACCGCACGGATTTCTTCGGCGGAAATTTTTTTTAGTTCCTTAATCTCTTGAGAAAGAGGAATTATTTTGTTGCGGGCTAAAATTTCAGATCCTAAAATAAAGGCAACATCGTCGCTGGTTTCTCGCTCCAGTAGCATTCCTCCTAAAATTTGATCTTTGGCCTTTTTCAGAGTGGCGGTGGAAAGTTTTTTTTCTTTGATGCGATGGAAAAGTTTTACGATCTCTTTGACTGCCAATGCCAATTTTTCATTATTGAGGCCGGCGCGGATGGCAAAACTGCCGGTATCGCTGTGCAGATCGGAGAAACTGCCAACATAATAGGCGAGTCCCCGCTTTTCCCTGATCTCGGAAAAAGCCCAGGAGCTCATACCTCCGCCCATAATTGTGCTGATGAGGGATAAATGATGGCGTCGGCGATCATTGTAGGAAAAAGTTTTAGCGCCCAGAACAAGATGAGTTTGGTCGGTTTTTTTGAAAAAGGCCTTCACTCTTCTCGCCTGTTTTCTTTCTTTCTTCTCGAATTTCACAGGGGAAAATTCTTTCTTTTTTAAGTTAAAGCTACCTTCCAAATCGGATTTTTCAAGGCTGGAAAGATTCCCGGCAATCACCAAAACGGATTTTCCATAAGTGTAATGACGGTTAAAATGTTCTTGAATTTCTTTTCTTTCGATGCGATTTAACGACTCTCGGTCGCCGATAATACTTCTTCCCAGCGGAGAATTTTTGAAAATCAAGTTTTCGTAGTAGTCCTGGATCTGTCTGGCCGGCGTGTCATTGTACATATTTATTTCTTCGAAAATAACATTCCGTTCCATCTCAAGATCTTCTCGGCGAAAACTGGGGCTACCGACAAGCGCCCCCAGCCAAGTGAGTGCTTTCGGCAAAAAATCGGCACCAACTTTTACATAAAATCCGGTGTATTCTTTCGAGGTAAAAGCATTAAAAGAACCACCGATATTTTCAATAAAGCCGGCAACATCTTTAGGGTTTTTAAAAAGCTTATTCCCTTTAAAAACCAAATGTTCAACAAAATGAGAAATACCAAGAATTTCGTCTTTTTCGTGTCGCGACCCAACCTTAAAGAGGACAAGGGCGGTGACGGTCGGACTTTCCGGCATCGGAGCGAGAATCACATCGAGACCGTTTTTTAGTTTTTTTCTTGAATAGTCGATATCTTTCGGCAACATAACATTTTTTAAAAATAAAAATAGCGCATTTATTTAACAATAGATATTTAATAGTATAAAATTACAGAAAGAAAATCAAATTAAAATAAATAAAATGCTGAAAAATTTTAAATTTAAAACTCAAGTTGTTACTGTCGGATCGGCGACGGAAGATCTGATTTTTCTTTGCTCGGAGGCGTTAATTCTTCCCGGAGACGGTCCAACGAGAGAAAAAATTATCGGTTTTGAGTACGGAGCAAAAATTCCTATCGGCCAAATTAAAACTTGTTTGGGTGGAGCGGGAGCAAATGTCGCTTGTGGGATGGCTCGATTGGGTTTGAAAACAAAAGCTTGCGTGGCTGTCGGGGGAGATGACGCTGGAAAGAGGATAAAAAGATCTTTGGCTCAAGCAGGGGTGGGCGTCGATTTAGTCCATCCGATCTACACTTCCTCTAGCGATCGATCGGTGATTATGGTCGAGGCCGGAGACAGAGATCGCACTATTTTTTATTCAAGAGATGCCGGCAATCAGCTAAAGTTAAAAGATATCTCTCAATGGCGAACGGAATGGGTTTTTATTTCTTCGCTCAATCTCGGTTGGGAAAAAAAACTCGGTCAGATTCTGAAGCTTAGACGAGATCGAGGCACAAAGATCGCCTTCAACCCGGGCAAACTCCAAATCCTTGCCGGACTGGACTTTTTGGCTCCTTTACTGAAAGAAACATCTGTTTTAATTCTAAATTGGGATGAAGCTTTAGAATTGGTTGCCGGTCGTAAAGATCTGGCGGAGAAACTAAAAGGAAATAAGGCTACTCCCAAGAAAGTAATTAAATACATTCAATCGCTCGGCCCGCAGGTGGTAGTAATTACTCACGGTCGTAAAGGCTCAATGGCAACGGACGGATCGTTTTTCTATAAAGCACCGGCACTTTCACCGAAGAGAGTGGAGTTGACGGGAGCGGGAGACGCTTTCAGCAGCGGATTTTTAGCTTCTTGGATTTACTATCCGGGGGAGATGAAAAAGGCTTTAAGCTGGGGCATCACCAACTCCGGCTCGGCGGTGATGTATTTTGGGGCTCAAAAAGGTCTATTGACTCTTACTCAAATGAAAAGAAGGGTGAATGAGGTTATTATGTCGGCGCTGATTAAAGAATCTTCAATTTAATTAGAATTTAAGATAAAAAAATGGAAGAAAATATTTTTGTTCCCGTTGAAATATCCGCTCGCCACATTCATTTATCTCAAAAAGATGCGGATATTCTTTTTGGAAAAAATCATCAGTTTGAAATTCTTAAAAATCTTTCTCAGAAAGGAGAATTTGCGGCCAAAGAAACGGTGGATATCGAGGTGGGAGATGCCATTATTAAGGGCGTCCGAGTGATCGGTCCGATAAGAAAAGCGACTCAATTGGAATTGACTCTTTCCGATTCTTATTTTCTAAAAACCGATATTCCGTTTCGACTCTCCGGTGATGTTGCCGGTAGTCGAGGTTTTCGAGCTATCGGACCGGTCGGATTGGTGGAGAAAAAGGAGGGAATGATTGTAGCAAGAAGGCATTTGCATATTAGTCCAAAAGATGCGAAAATTTATGGTTTAAAAAATGACGAATTGGTGGCGGTGCATATTATCGGTGAGAGAGAGACAATCTTTCGTCAAGTGGTCGTTAGGGTCGGAAAAAATTATCAGACGATGGTGCATATAGATGTTGACGAGGCTAACGCCTCCGGTCTAAAAAGTTGCGGTCGAGGAAAATTAATAATTCCTCAAAACGGTTAATTTTTGCAAATGAAAAAAAATCTTCTTTGGGCTTGGCTGACAAAATTTAAAATACCGATAATTATCGGTCTGATTATGATGGCGGGATTTTTTTTGCGTTTTTACGGGTTGCAAGACTGGTTACATTTTGAACTTGATCAGGCCAGAGATGCAATTCTTGTGAGAGATGTTTTGGAGAATGGTTGGCGAGAAATTCCTCTTTCGGGACCGAGGGCTGGAGGGAGTTTTTTGCGATTGGGGCCATTTTTTTATTACGGATTGATTTTTAGTGCCTGGCTCTTTGGCGGAGCGGATCCGATTAATTTAGTTTTACCTTCAATTTTTTTCGGTCTGCTGAATATCCCGCTACTCTACTTTATTTTTAAAATGGTTTTTGCCGGTCAAAAAAACGCGGACTATTGGGCCTTAGCGCTAACTTTTTTGGCGGGAACTTCTTCTTTTTTCGTTGCCTATGACCGTTTTGCTTGGAATCCCAATCTGATGCCTTTTTTTACCTCACTTGTTATTTTACTTTTTCTCAAATATTTTGAAAGCAAGAAGACTCGAGGTCGCCGATCCTTTTATTGGGCGGGCGGTCTCGGAGTGGCCTATGCTTTGATTTCTCAACTGCATTTTTTGCCGGCGGTAGCTTTGCCGATTATTTTGAGCTTAACCGCCGGTCTGATTTACTTGAAAGAAAGGCGGATCTTTGGTTGGCATTTGAGCTGGAAGGCTTTGACCAAAGATGTTTTAGCTTTTTTTCTTGCCTTTGTTTTTATTCAAACTCCAATCTGGATCAACGAATGGATTAGCGGAGGTTCGAATCTGGGTGGGTTTATCGAAACGATTCAGGATAAGCAAAATAAGGACAAGCTTCATAGCCTCACCGAACAACTGATTCAGAATGTCAGCATCTATCCAAAAGCTTTTTTTGTAACTATTACCGGTTTTTCGCCGATCGATTCGCCCGTCGTATTGCTAAAGCCGAAATTAAATGTAGTTTGTGACCAATTTTGTCGAGAAATGTTAATCTGGACTATTTTTTCTTTAATTTTATTTTTCTGGCTATGCTTTTGGGTTGGCAAAAAATTGGTATTTCTTTTTGACAAGACCAAGCAGGATGCCAATAGGATCAAAACAGTTCGAAACTTTCACTTCGAAATTTTGTTGCTGAGTTCGATATGGATTTTAGTGGCTTGGTGGTCGCTTTATTCTCAATCATTTAATTTAAAACCTCGATTCTATCTTTTTTCGGCAGTCCCGATGTGGATTGTTTTAGCCTTTATGCTACAAATACCGATTCCTAAAATAAAAAAAAGCTTTGTTTTGGGACTGATTTTGGTGCCGATAATTTTTGGATTAAATATGTGTTCTTTGCTGATCCGGTTTGAAAGAGCTAAAAGCGCTGAAATTGTTGATCGACAGGAGTATCGCCAAGATGGAGTGTTCCCTTTGGCGGACGGTTATCCGGTGACTATCAAACAAGAGAGGATGATCGCAAATTGGATAGAACAAAAATATCGACTGAATCGAGATCAAAACATGGAGTCGTTACTTTTTTTCTGGGCACCGCCCTTTTATTATCGACCCATTGCCTATTTTTTAGAAGCGACTGATTTGCGCGATGAGGTGAACTATTTTTCTAATAATCCGACCTGGCGCCAGGGGAAATATTTTGCCGTCACTCGGACTATCCGGCCGGATAATTTTTTTAAAAAAGGTCGCGAAGAAAATTTTGAAGTTTTAGATTACCAAATTTTTGGCACATTGACTGTCTATGAATTAAAATTAACTGAAAAAGGCTTGGAAACGGCCAAGAAAAATGAAAAAAAATTTCTTTCCGCCAAAAGGCTTGGCGATCCGGCTAGAGAAAAGGCCAAATGTTTGAAAAATCCCAAGCCGGAGTGTCGTTTTAACTGGGGTGATATTTTTTGACGCTTCAATAAGGTCTTGTTAACATTCAAGGAAAATAAATTTTATTTAACTAACGATGCTTCATCTATTCTCCGTTCTTCTGATTTTTTTTCTACTCTTGGCCTTTTTGATTCTAACCCACGAATTGGGGCATTTTTTGATGGCTCGTTGGCTGGGGATTAAAGTTGATGAATTTGGTTTTGGTCTTCCTCCGAGAATCGTCGGCTGGGCTAAATTTAAAGACGGAAAAGGAAAAAAATATTGGCGTTGGGTTTTTAAAAAGAAAAAAAAATCAGAAAAACTTATTTCCACCGTCTATTCGTTGAATGCGATTCCTTTTGGCGGTTTTGTTAAAATTATGGGAGAGGACGGAAGCGATAAAAATAATATTAAATCCTTTGCTTCCCAATCGGCGACCAAACGGTTTCTCGTGCTTTTCGCGGGAATCTTTATGAATTTTGTCTTTGGCTCTTTGCTTTTTTCTTTAGGCTTTTGGTTGGGCTTTCCGGAGATACTGGAAGACGGCGTTTCCGCCAAGGATGTCAAAGTCCAAATCACCGAGGTTAGAAGTGCTTCACCGGCGGAGACAGCCGGCATAAAAACGGGCGATGTTTTGCGTGCCGTAATTTTACCCAGTGAAGAAAAGATGGTAATTGACCAAATTGCTCAAATGCAAGAGATCACTAAGGCGAACTCCGGCGATAAGATTACAGTTGAAGTTCTACGAGGTAACGATGTCTATCGATTAGAAATGATACCAAGGGCGAATCCGCCTGAGGGAGAAGGCGCTTTGGGAATCAGCTTGGCGCGAACCGGTATCGTTCGGCACTCTTTTGCGGAGGCACTCGTCATGGGACCGCAACGAGCGGGACAATTATTCTACATTATCGGTGATTATTTAGGAGGAGCCTTGGTGAAGTTGATTAATTTGGAAAAAACACAGATGGATTTTTCCGGTCCGGTTGGCATTGTTGTGCTTACGAATCAAATGAAAGAAATGGGCTGGCCTTACTTACTGCAATTTGCCGCCGTAATTTCTGTTAATTTGGCCTTTATGAATCTTTTGCCGCTACCGGCGTTGGACGGTGGTCGCATTCTATTTTTGTTGATTGAGAAAATTAAAGGTCGACCGGTTAATGAAAGAGTCGAAGGTATTGTGCATACGGTCGGACTTTATCTGCTACTGATCTTGATGCTGGTGGTCAGCGTTAAAGATATTTCTCGCTTCCAAGATAAATTCAAGATGCTTTTTGAGCGAATCGGTTTTTGATTAAATTTGATTCAATTAAGTTTAAAAATAAAAAATGAGCGAAAAAAAGAGTCGGGAAAATCTCAAAGAAGTGAGTGTCTTGGGAGTTAAAATAAATCCCCTCTCGAAAAAAGAATGTCTAAAAAAAATAGCGTATTTTTTGAGAGACAAGAACCAACATTATGTTGTAACCACCAATCCCGAGTTTCTGATGACAGCTGTTCAAGATCCCGAGTTTAAAAGGATTCTCAATCTTTCAGATCTGTCATTAGCGGATGGAAGCGGTGTCATTTGGGCTGATTATTTTATGAATTTGCCCGTTGAGATTTCCGGTGATTTTTCTTTAGAGAAGAGAGCAGCTTATCGAAAAAGAAAAATTCGCAATCAAGTCATATTTTCCTTACTGATAAATTTATTCAATCCGAAAAAAACGCGAATTAATATCCCGGAACGACTTTCCGGCGCCGATCTGATTTTTTCCATCTGTGAATTGTTAGCAAAAAACGACTATTCGCTCTATTTGCTTGGCGGACGGGGAAAGACTCCGGTTTCGGCTAAATTTGAGTTGGAGAAAAGATTCCCAGACTTGCTAATTTCGGGTATTAAGGGCGGATTTTCCAAAGAAAAAGTTTTGGATGAAGAATTGGTTGAAGCGGTCAATAAGGCCAAGCCGGATGTGATTTTTGTTGCTCTCGGTCATCCCCATCAAGAAAAATGGATTTTTCGTAATTTAGACAAAATGCCTTCCGTTAAATTAGCCGTCGGTGTCGGCGGAGCGCTTGATTTCGTTGGTGGCAGTCGCCGAAGAGCGCCCGTCTGGTTGCGTAAAATAAATTTGGAGTGGCTGTTTCGCTTAGTTCAAGAGCCGAATAGAATCAATCGTATTCGGCATGCGGTCTGGGATTT
>CALFZX010000005.1 GCA_937952315.1 uncultured bacterium | reverse complement strand
AGGAAGAAACTCCAAACAAATTTCAATGAATCAAACAATTCAGAACAAGCAAATAAAAAATACAAACGATAATGAAATCCCCTCCCCTCAGATGAGGGGAGGAAATCATAGTAATTAAAACAATCAATTCATGTCCCCAACAATCTCATTGTCGGGAGTGTCAAATAGACCAAGTTGATTAAAAGGGCTGAGAAGTCGAGCTGTCGGTCAAAAAAGAAAAATATTAATTAAACTAGGGCACTGCTACTTTTCTCAAAAATTCAGCCGCATCCTCAGGAATAACCGTGCTTACTTCTATGCCGGTGGCCATTTCAAAACCGGCCCAGATGGATGTTCGGGGGAGAATTTCGATATGCCAATGATAGTGGGGATAGTCTCGGCCGTCGCAGGGAGAGGTGTGAATATAAAAGTTTATGGCAGGATTATTGAGGCCAAAATATATTTTGGCTAAAGCTTTTTTGAGGGCTTCTCCCAATTCCCACTCTTCTTTGCTGTCTATTCTTTCGAAATAGGGTTTGTGTTTTTTGGGGAGGATCCAAAGTTCAAAGGCGGACCGAGAAGCGTAAGGTGCTAGGACGACAAAATTATTATTTTCAAAAACCAACCTTTTCTTTTCTTTTAGCTCCCATTCAATCATATCGCAAAAAACACAGTTCTTCTTCGAACGAAAATAATTTTCCGCCCCATTTAATTCTAGATTGACGGCCGGTGAGATAACGGGAATGGCAAAAATTTGGCAGTGCGGATGAGGTTGAGAAGCGCCCGCCTTTTTTCCGTGATTATGAATAATCAAAATATAATTAACGCTTTTTTTGTTCATCAATTCAAGGTATCTGGTTCTAAAAGAATCAATTAGCTCGGCTAAATTTTCTATTGACATTTGACCGAAAACTTTGCTGTGGTCTCTGGTTACCACCAGTTCATGATAGCCAATCCCCTCCATTGCAAAGTAGGGTCCTTCTTCAAAATGACGGACTTCATTGCTTTCTCGAGAGAAAGCGGGAAATTTATTGGGAAAAACTCTAAGGCTCCACTCACCGTCATCTCGATAATAAATCAAAGTGTCTTTTTTCTGTCCCGTTCTTTCGGGATAGCAAAAGGGGCAATTGGCCGGATCAACAGCTTCATCGTCGTTCTCGTTCGGTAATTGAAAATTTTCCGGTTTTTTTGCTCTAGCTCTGGCGATAACTACCCAATCACCGGTAATTATATCTTGTCTTAATTCGGAAATAATGGGGCTTTCTTCGTGAGAAGTGCTAAGAGGCATTATTTTTTATTTTTAAAATTTTATTTTTTAATTCGATGAGCGGAAGACGGGACTTGAACCCGCGACCTCCACCTTGGCAAGGTGGCGTTCTACCACTGAACTACTTCCGCAAATAAATACATTATAATCTGACCAGGGCAACCTTAAAATCACTGTAGAATAAAGTTTCAGTTTTAACAATATTTGACCGAATCGGCAACGGTTTTAACTACTTTCTTATTAAAAATCGAAGGAACAATATTTTTAGGGGTCGGGTTTTTTATTAAATTAGCCAGATTCTTTGCCACTCTAATTTTTATTTTTTCCGTCACTCTGACAATTCTATTGTCGAGCAGGCCACGAAAAAGACCTGGAAAAACTAAAGCATTATTTATTTGGTTCGGAAAATCACTCCTGCCGGTTGCCACGACTTTCACCCCGGCTTTCTCGGCGACTTCGGGTAAAATTTCCGGCTCCGGATTGGCTAGGGCAAAAACAATCGGATCTCTTTTCATCAGAGAAATGTAGTCTTTTTTTAGCACTCCTCCTTCAGAAACGCCGATAAAAACATCCGCTCCGATTAAAGCTCTTTCCAATCTTCCATCCGGAGACGAAGCGGAAAGATATTTTAGCATTTTTTTCTTATGAGGAGGTAAATTTTTTCTTCTGCGATTTAGAACACCGACGCTGTCAAGTAAGATAAGATCGTTAAAACCGGCCGAGTGAAGCAATTTTAGAATGGTAATACCGGCGGCGCCGGCTCCGTTGACCACAATTTTTATTTTAGTTCGATTCTTTCCAACCACTTTTAGAGCGTTTAAGAGGCCGGCTAAAACTACAATAGCGGTTCCGTGTTGGTCGTCATGAAAAACGGGGATTTTAAGTTTCTTGATCAGTTTTTTTTCGATTTCAAAACAACGGGGTGCGGAAATATCTTCAAGGTTGATACCGCCAAAAACCGGCTCTAATAGTTCTATCGTTCTTACGATCTCATCACTGTCTTGAGTTTTTAAGCAAATGGGAAAAGCGTCGATGTCGGCAAATTCTTTAAAAATAGCGCACTTGCCCTCCATGACGGGAATAGCCGGCTCCGGCCCCAAATTACCCAACCCCAGAACAGCCGAGCCGTCAGAGACAACGGCGATACTGTTTTTTTTCAAAGTGTATTTGAAAACGGAAGCAGGATGTTTCTTAATGGCTCGACAAACTTCCGCCACTCCGGGAGTATAGGCGAGGGCCAGTTTCTCGGGGTAGGCTATTTTGTTTTTTGAAATCACTCCAATCTTTCCATTTTTAGCACTATGAAATTGCAATACTTTTTTTTTGAACTCAGTTTTTTCCGACATCAGATTAAATAAATTTATTTTCCTTTAAATATTCGAAAGCGCTACGGGCGGAAATGGCTCCTTCGGCCGAGGCGGTTATAATTTGGCGAAAACCGCCGGATCCGTTAGTGACATCGCCGGCGGCGAAAAACCCTTTTAAGTTTGTCTTGCCTGAATTATTGATCACAATTGCGCCTTTTTCATCCAGTTCAACTTCCAAATTCTTAATTAAGCCGGCCATGGGAACAGAACCGATTTCTATAAAAACCCCATCAACTTTTAACTCTTTCGATTCAAGATATTCTCGATCCAAGACAATCTTTTCGACTTTTCCCTGCCCTACTATTTTCATCAAATTCGTCTCCGGCAAAGTGACTATTTTAGGGTTTTCTAAAATTTTTTCAATCCAGATCGGCTCACCTTTGAGTTCAGCCCCTCGATAAATTAAATAAATTTTTTCACAATTTTGAGCAAGCTCGATTGAAGCCATGATGGCCGAATTGGCACCTCCAACAACAGCAACGATTTTGTCTTTGAAAAAACCTCCGTCGCAAGTGGCGCAATAGCTTACTCCTCTCCCCAGAAGTTCATTTTCCCCCGGAATGGACAATCTTCTATACTCGGTACCTCCGGCGAAGATAATGCTTTCGGCGTGAACCGTACTTTCTTGAAATGATATTTTAAAACCTTTATTTTCTTTTTCGATTCTCTTGATTGTCGATTGAAAATATTCCGGCTTATAAACTTGAGCATGACTCCAAAATTTTTGCATCAACTCTGCGCCGTTGATCTGATCTATTCCCGGCCAATTTTCTACCAAATGCGCTTCGTTGGCCGAACCTCCGATATTGGTCGAGACTAGAAGGTGCTCAACGCGATAGCGAGAAGCATAAATTGAGGCTGTCATCCCCGCCGGACCACCACCGACAATAACCAAAGGGTATTCTTTTTTTAAAGACATAAAATTAAATTTAATTTTAAATTAAACAGTGCTCAGTTTTTTGCCGATAGAAATTTGGCCAAAGGCGATTTTTCCCGTTTTTTCATCATAAGGGAGAAGAGTTTTTTCGTCCAATGACCGAAAAATTATTTCCAGATTTTTTATTTCTTCCGGATTGAGATTCTGACTGATTTTTATTCTTTCAATAAAGCTTTCCCTCTCTTGAGGTTTATGGCTTCCCTTCCCACACTCTTTGAAGTAGAAATCAATCCAGTTTTTTAAAGAAGGGCTAGCGGAGAAGGGTGCGCCGACTAATTTAATGGAGCTTCCCGTAATTCGATCTTCCCCCAAGTTGCTGAATCTATTGATTAAATCAAGAATATGGCCCTTGGTCGTTGGAACCGGGCTTTCTGTCGGCGTCGACGGATCGGATTTTTTTATTGCCGGCAAAGAGCTTTGATTTTGTCTAAGCTCACCCATTATTTTAATTCTTCCCTCTCCCACTTCTTCCGTTTCCTCTCTCGCTAAATTTTTGTTTTGATTGATAACGGGAATTTTATTGGAGGATGAAGGTGCGACGCCGACTGAATTTTTCTGAAAACCGGCCTTTTCGTTCTTCCGCTCATTGTCAAGCTGAGTAACTCCTTTTTGCTTGTTAAGACTTTGGACTGTCGGTTGAATCATCTCATTGATTTTACGAACTTCTTTCTCGATTTCACTAAGAGAATAAACTTTTAGGCTTTCGTAGAATTTTAAAATTTTCAAAAGAAGTTCCTTTTGAGATTTAACCAATCTTCTGGCATTCGGATCTTCGAGAGCGAATTGATGGGGCTCCAAGCCGGAATGCTTCTCAATGCCAAATTTTTGGTTATAGGCGTTGATCCAATTTTTGACATACGGCAGATAAGAATTTTTATCGCCGTTAATTTGAATGGGGCTAGCACCAATCAATTCAGTGTTCTGAGTGATCGCCTTGAGATACTCTTGGCTGAGTTTGGGCCAAATCAATTCCGAGGCGGAGATTGCTCTCTGTCTCATTAGCTCATCGACATCCAAACCGGCGTCTATGGCCTTGGTTAGGTGATATTGTAAAAGCTCGGAAACTTTTTCATCACTGATTATAGGAAATAATAGAAAATCTATGATATATTTTCTTTGGTTGAGGGCTTCCTGCCCTTCCGGGTAATATTGGAGAAACTCGCCGTTAGCCTCTTCGAATTTTTTTATCTCATCCAGCAAGAAACCACCCTTTTCAAGCATTAAATAGTTTCTCATATCCCGAATGGAGGCGTCGATTTTCAGGATAAATTCTTTAAGTTTTTGTTGCCTTATTTTATCCATTTTTACAAATTACTTTCTTACTTTAAAATATTAAGGTATTTTTACTAATAAAGAAAAGATAAAAAAATAAAATCAAAAATAAATATTTTATGGAAAAATTGCACGATCCAAAACTAGTCAAAGGCCCTCAAAAACCACCACCAACTCAGCAGTTTCTTGATATCGAGGAAATTCGAGACGGAGTGGTTATTCTAAAAAATGGGGGGCTAAGAGGAGTCTTAATGGCTTCAAGCATTAATTTTGATTTGAAATCGACAGACGAACAGGACGCAATAATATCCTATTATCAAAGCTTTCTTAACTCTTTGGATTTCCCAATCCAAATCGTTATCAGTTCTCGTCGGATAAATTTAAAACATTATTTGGAGGATCTGGTTCAGAAATCAAAGGAACAAACAAATGAGCTTTTGCATTTGCAGATGGAGGAATATATTCGATTTATCAAGGGCTTGGTGAGCATGGTTGATATTGTCAATAAAACTTTCTATATTGTTGTTCCCTTCTCTCCTATCGAGAGCAGTAAGGGTGGTCCGATGGATAAACTCAAAGATTTATTTGTCGGTGGAGGAGAAGTTAAGTCAAAAGAAAAAAATTCCAATTTTGAAGTCTATAAAGATCAACTGTGGCAAAGAGTGGAGCATGTTCAATACGGTTTAAACGGGGCGGGTGTGAGAATGGTTCCTTTGAATACTCAAGAGTTAATTGAGCTGTATTATTCATTTTTTAATCCGAGTCCGATTGAAAAATTGGAGTTGGCGCCAATGGATAAAATGGCCTTAAGTGGATTTTAAAAATAAAAAATGCCCAAATTAGAATCTTTTTTACCTGAAAAAACAGAAAATCGAAAAAAGGCTTTAGAACAAAAAAATAAAGAGGCGGCAAAAATTTTGCAAGCCGAAAAGGTTTACAGTAGCGGTTTGGCAACGGTTAAAGACATTCTTTCCCCAGCTACGCTTAAAGTTGAATCGGGTTTTGTTAAAGTCGGCGATCGTTTCGCAAGAACTTACTTTGTGATCGCATATCCTCGCTACTTGCAGACAGGATGGTTCACGCCGATCATCAATTTGGACAAAGCTTTTGATATTTCGATGTTTATTTACCCGATAGATACAAGCATAATTATGCGAGCGCTGAGAAAGACGGCTACGCAGGTTCAATCTCGAATGGATTTGGAGTCAGAGTCGGGAAAGATCAGAGATCCGATGCTTGAAACATCAATTAACGACATTGAAGACTTAAGAGACCGATTGCAACAAGGGCTGGAAAGATTCTTCAAATACGGTCTTTACATAACGGTCTACGGTCGGGATGAAAAAGAGCTGGACGATCTTTGCAGTTCATTGGAATCGGTCTTGGAGGCAAAGCTGATTTATATGAAGCCGGCCGTTTTTCGTATGGAGCAGGGCTACGCTTCGACTTTGCCTTTGGCCAATGATGAAATTGATGTTAATACGAATCTCAACTCTTCCCCTCTCTCAACAACATTCCCGTTTGTTTCTTCAAGTTTAAGTTCAAACGAGGGCATCCTCTACGGAATTAACCGTCATAACAATAGTTTAATCCTGTTTGATCGTTTTAAGATGGAAAACGCCAATATGGTTATTTTCGCTAAATCCGGAGGAGGAAAAAGTTATTTTGCCAAATTGGAAATTCTTCGTTCATTAATGCTAGGAATTTGCGTTATTGTGATCGATCCGGAAAACGAGTATAAGCATCTTTGTGATGCGGTCGGGGGAACTTTTGTGGAAATCTCGCTGACTTCCCCGAATCACATCAACCCCTTCGATTTGCCCGCCGCCAATGATGACGATGAAGATCCGGGCGAGATTTTACGAAATAATATTGCCAATATCTTAGGACTTCTTCACATTATGTTGGGCAATATAACGCCGGAAGAGGACTCTATTTTGGATAAAGCCATCCGAGAAACTTACGCCATTAAAGACATCACTCAAGACAGCGTATGGAAGGATGCTCCCCCCGAATCGCCTACAATGGGAAATCTTTACGATGTGCTTTGCAATATGGAAGGATCGGAAGATCTGGCAACTCGTTTGGAGAAATATACTCACGGAACTTTCTCCGGTTTTTTGAATAAGCCGACCAATGTCAAGCTGAATTCTCAACTGGTGGTATTTAACACTCGTGATATGGAAGAAGTTTTGCGACCGGTGGCTATGTATTTGGTGCTTCAATATATTTGGAACCAAATCAGATCGGAGTTGAAGAGAAGAATTTTGGTGGTGGACGAAGCTTGGGTGATGATGCAGCATGAAGATGCCGGCGCTTTTATGTTTCAAATAGCCAAGAGATGTCGAAAATACTACACCGGCTTAACCACAATTACGCAGGATGTAACGGACTTTGTCACTTCTCGCTACGGCAAGCCAATCGTGACCAATTCTTCAATCCAGATGCTATTAAAGCAGTCGCCTGCCTCCGCCGATGTGGTGGCCGAAACTTTTTATCTAACCGAGCAGGAGAAATTTTTATTGTTGGAAAGTAATGTGGGAGAGGGTATATTTTTTGCCGGCTTGAAGCACGCCGCCGTCAAAGTCATCGCTTCTTATACGGAGGACCAAATCATAACTTCCAATCCGGCCCAGCTGATAGAAATAGAAAAGGCCAAAAAAGAATTAACCGGTAAATAAATTTTAAGTGAACAGTTATGTCAAAACTAAGAAGAAGAGTGCGAATAATTTGGATAATAATTTCTTTAATAGCGGTTATATCGATGGTGGCCTTCACATTGATACCGCTGATGAAAAGTTATTAAAATGGGGATTTTCAACTTCGCCCTTCCTCTGGAGGAAGAGCCGATAAAAATTATTAGAAATCATTGGGCGGCCGGCCTAAAAGTGTTGGCAAAAATTATTATCGCCGGCTCCGTTATCTTTGCCGTTCTTTTTTTCGCCGTTCCTTTTTGGTGGCAAACTTACTATGGTCGGATTGGCGTTTTTATTTTTTTGGTCTTTGCGACAATTTTTTTAGTCAAAGACTTCTGGAAAAAATTTTCTACCTTCTATATAATTACCGGAGATAAGATTATTGATGTTACTCAGGAAAAAGTTCTTAAAAGGGTGGTGACGGAAATAGAAATGGAAAATATTGAAAAAATAAGAGTAAAGAAAAACTTTGTGCGAAGAAAGTTATTCGGAGTGGGAGATCTGATTTTCGGATTAAAAAACGGGGCGGGAATTTTGGTCTTTTATAATGTGAAAAATCCTTTAGAAATAAAAAAACTGATAAGATCGTTGATCCGAGAAAAGGAGGAGATAGTAAGCCAAAAAGGCGAAGAATGCAAAGTAGTCGGGAACGAATCGATGGAGGAAAAAGTCCCGCTGACAGTTGCTTATTACGGAGAAAAATTGCGGAAAAAAGATGAAGAGAATAAAAGTCGAAACAAAAATGAAGATATGATTGAGGAAAAAAAAGAAGAAGAAACCGACGATAAGAGTTTAAAATTGGTTAAAAAAAATAAAATTTAAAAAGATAAACCAGATGTTGAGAAAAATTGTGTTTTTCGGGTTGATTGGCCTTTTGTTTCTAACTTCCCTTTTCAGCCTTGCAGAGCCTGATTTTGTTTTGGCGGAAGAAGATGTCCTAGGGATATTAAACGACAACGCATCGCCCGAACTCAAAGAAATAGAATCCAAAGGCCTTGTCCCCTGCACAATAGAAACTTGCACTTTCTGTTCTTTGCTAAAACTTTTGGAAAGAATCAATATTTTTTTATTGGGAATCGCCTTTGCGGTGGCACTGTTTTTCGTTGTTTTGAGCGGTTTTATTTATATTGCATCTATCGGAGATTCCGGTACGATGGGTTTTGCCAAAGAAGGAATAAAGTATGCGGTTGGCGGTTTTTTGATCTGTCTTTTTAGCTTTTTGGCCATTCATGTAGTCTATAAAATAACCGGCTACAAGAATCCAAGCGGAGGCAATTGGTGGGAAATTGAATGTAGCGTTGAGTCGCCCCAGAGCTCCATAGACTCAACAAATAAAAAAAAAATATCAAAAGCTTATGCCAACGAGGTTGAATTTGATAGTTTCGGCGGTCGAAAAAATCCGATCAATTTAGACAAACTAATTCAGGAAAGTCTTAGTTCCCTGCCGGAAAATAAGTATTTTTTTATTCACGGATTGGGCGGACAGTCGCTCAATGAAACGGCTCAACAGCTTTGGGAATTAACAGAAAAGGCTAAATCGGCCGGTAAAAATTTGACAGTGGCTCTTCCCAGAGAGGATTTGGCCGGCAATATTGTCGGTCAAAAAACGGTTAGTTTGAACGACTTTTTAGATTCTCTAAGCGACCCTATTACAAAAAATAGCGGTCCGGGGGCGGAAGGAGTGCCGGGAGATCCGACAAAATTGAAGGAAAAATTTTCCGAGCTAGCTCTCTCCCTGCTTGATGAAAATTCCTCAATTGAATTACCTGTCGTGGTTACGGACGCGAACAAAGCGGCCCCTAAATTTAATGAAAATTGGGTTGGGCTCGATTGGACTGGGGTGGCGAGCGACGGTTTCGTCCCGGAGTTTGAACCCAACCGGACGGTGGTCGATGGACTAAATTTTGAAGAAGGTAACGGTCCTTTTTTTTATGATCCGGAAAGATATGATGGACGAATTCCCGAAGACCAAACTCATATTCAGATAAATTTAGAGCCGGACGGAAGCTTGAAGACCGACGACCCCATTTCGGTTTTGAATGTTGCCCCGGGCGTCTCCAAAGAAACCCTGAACAACTATCTTTCCGAAATGATTGGAGTGCTGGAGACCACGCAGAAAAAATATTCCGAGCTGGGAAAAGAAAAAGATTTCATTTACGGTTTAACCGATTTGATGACTCGCTCGATGAGCGAAAAGGCGAATAGACCATCTGACCCGAAAGATCAAAAACAATATATCACTCGTCAAGATTCGGAAAATCAAGGAGCTAACACCGAAAACGGTAATCGGAACGATAATTTGGCGGGCGATGGCGGGTTGATTCAAAATGTCGATAATTATATCGATAGAACCGGAGGAACGGGAATCCTGCCCGATAAAATTGCACAAGACAATAATCAAAAAGATAAATTGACGGACAAGCAAATCGAAGACTTGGTAAAGAAAATCTTAAAACAAAATCAGGCCGGGGACAATGGCAACAGTAATGAAACAGGAAAAACAAACAATAACGGGGGAAAAACAAACACCGGTAATAACAGCAGCTCAACCAACGGCAATAATTGGAGCAATACCTCTGTCAGCTCCAGTGGCTATAAATTAAATGAAGAGGAGAAAAAAAGATTGGAGAAAATGATCGAAGAATATAAAAAAGAGCTTAATCTCAATGTACCGAAGGAATTTGTGATGTGCGTTATTCAGAGAGAGTCGGCTTTCAAGCCGGAGGCGCTCAACGATAGGGGCGAATATTCTATCGGTTTAATGCAAATAAATAAAAGATCGAAAACCGATCAAGCGGCCTTGAGCGGACTCAAAAAATACGGACCGAATTTGTATGAAAAATTAAAAAAACATCACGGATCTGACGCTAAAATTTTGGATACGGCCTCAATGCAATCAAAGAATGACCCTCAGGGAGAAAAAGGCATGACCAATATTGCTCTCGGGATGGCCTATTTAAAGAAAATAAATGCGGAAAATCGTCGAGGAGGAGCGCTTAGTGGCGCTGATGATTGGGATAATTTGGCGGCCGGTTATAATTGCGGTCCGGCCGGTTGTCGAGGCGGACGCACGGACTATTCAACGGCGGTTACGGCTTGCACCAGAACAATGATGGCAAAGAATAAGCAATCAGAATCAAAAAGCGCCGGTCAATAATTGTTAAGTTTTCAAAATGAGAATTGCAATCGATGTAAGAAAAATTGGAAAAAAGAGTACGGGAGATGAGACCTACACCTTAAATCTGATCAAGAGTCTAGCGACAACGAAAGATATAGAGAAACATCAAGTCCTGCTTTTAACGGATCGTGACGAAACGGAAGTTTTAAAGCTACTCCCTTCCCTACCGTTGAATTTTGAGATTAAACAAATTTTGCCGGCCAGTAAATTTTTTTGGACTTTTTACTCTTTGCCCAAGTTTTTAAGAAAAAATCCGGTGGATGTTTTGCATATTCAATATATCGGTCCATTTTTTTTGAGTCGTAAAATTTCCCTAGTAACGACCGTTCACGATGTTTCATTTAAGGTTAACCCTGGCTGGGTAGACAAAAAAGATTCTTTTCTGTTGGGACATTTTATCCCACCAACGCTAAAGCGAGCCGATAGCATTATTACAGTTTCTGATTTCTCCAGAAAAGAAATTATCCGAATTTTTAATGTTGAAAGAAAAAAAATTGAGGTGACTTATCCGGCGGTCGGATTGGAGGCGAGATCCAAAAAAAGTAAAAGCAACGCCAGGGAAATGGTTAACAAAAGGTTTAATTTCGAAGGTAATTATTTCTTGCATGTCAGTTCTTTTCAGCCAAGAAAAAATGTCCCTGAAATAATCAAGGCTTTTTCCGCTTTTAAAAAAATGAATAAAAATGCGGTTAAGCTTGTTTTGGTAGGTAAAAAAAATGGACACAATTATGATCAGTCGATTGATATAGAATGGAAGAGCTCAGACTTTAAACAGGATATTATTTTTACCGGCTATGTGGATAACGAAACTCTACCCGATCTTTATCGAGGGGCTGAAGCTTTTATTTTTCCCAGTAGTTATGAGGGCTTTGGACTACCGATTCTTGAATCTTTTATCAATGAAACGCCGGTGGTGATTACTCGAGAGACTTCTCTGCCGGAAGTCGGCGGAGAGGCGGTCTTTTATTTGGAAAATAGACCTCGTCGAGATCTGGAATTGGCCGAAATTATGAATCAAATTAACGAGGGTGGAGAATTGATAAAAAAGAAAACAGCACTCGGAATTGAAAGGCTGTCTCTTTTTTCTTGGTCAAAAATGGCAATGGAAACTCTGAGAATATATGAGAAACTAAAAAAATAGGAAGTCTAAATAACTTTTAGATTTATTTTAGTTTTAGTTTCACTGTCAAAGTTCAAATCAATTTCAAAATCGCCGGTCTGTTTAATGGGTTTTTCGATTTTTATAAATTTTTTATCGATCAAAAAACCTTTTTTCTCAAGTGCTTCTTGAATATCTTTGGCGCCGATTGCTCCAAAAAGTTTTCCATCTTTAGACTCGGCGGCAATTTCTAATTTAAGACCGTCGATTTGCGAAGCCAGCGATTTATTTTTTTCTTTTTCCAATAGATTTTTTTTCTCCTCCGCTTCCCTTTCGGTTTCAACTTTTTTTAATGCGCCGGCGGTGGCCAGAACCGCCTTTTTTTGTTTGAGGAGGAAGTTTTTTGCAAATCCGTCCGCAACACTGACAACACTATTTTTCTTTCCTTGCCCGGGAACATCACAAAGCAAAATGACTTTTAACATAGCATTTCCATTTAATGTTTATGTGGTCATCTAACTATAATTAAAAAGGAAAAGCAAATTAAAGCTTTCCAGTCTTGACGAAGAGATTTTTCGGGGATATTCAAAGAACAGTGTCTTTTTAGCTCTTTAATCTATTCGGCCGATAACTCAAGGAGAGGAGAACAAAAAATGAGTCCAAGAAGAATCGGTGCTTTGGTTGCAGCCAACGACCCATCAAGCAAGACCGTGTGGATAGTTGATGCGGTTGATATGGACGGAGAAGTTAGCATCAACCGATTCATCCAAAACAATCCAGGTTGCTTCGGCAAACTTTTGAAGTTTGTCGATGTCGACGAGAAGGAAGGACCCGAGCTTTTGGATTTCGAAGAGTATGTCAGAGTCGTCAGGGAGTTAGAATCCCAGGCCCAGGAAGTTTTTCGCCAACTTTTTGAGGCTGAATCGAGAGTTGTCGATCTCGATATGGAAGTTGACGGCCGAAAAGTAAGGTGTTGTTGCGCCTTGGAATAAAGAAAAACTCAAAGGGAACGAGGATCATCCGTTCCCTTTTTTTATTTATAAAACTTCTTTTCCGAGAACAGTTTCAAGCTCCTCGATATTTTTTACGGTTACTAACTTTTTTCTCAACTCTTTGGCGCCGTTGAAATCTTTAAAATACCAAGCCAAGTGTTTTCTGATCTCGAGAATTCCTCTTTCTCCCTTGGACTGATAATTTAAATTGGCGTGGATCAAAGACAAAATGGCGGATTGGCATTTCCTAACATTTTCGTCAGAAGAAGAGCTGTCGATATCGTTTTTAATTCGACAACTTAACAAGGGATTTCCCCAAGAACCGCGAGCTATTCCTAATCGGGATATGCCGATTGTCCGAATAATTTTTTTTGCGTCTGCCAGACTGTTAATTCCACCGTTTATCCAAAGCTCTCTATCGGGATATTTTTTTATCAATTCTTCGAGGGATTGAAAATCGATTTCGCCGGAAAATCCTTGAGTTAAACTGCGACCGTGAATCATAATTCTTTTTAGAGGAAGTGTCGCTATGTTGGAAAAAAAATCCAAAGCGGAGACCTGACCCACTGCAATTCTTATCTTCACCGATACGGGTAATTTTGTATTTTCCAGAACCGTCTTTAAGATGGTGTAGGTTTTCTTCTGATCGGAGAAAAGAGCGGCTCCACTTCCGTGCAAAAAAACTTTTTTAGCCGGACAGCCCAGATTGATATCAATGCCACTCGGTTTTATCCTCTTAATTTTTTCTCGAAAAACATCTTTAGAATTGAATTTCTCAAAATTTTTCATAAAAAAAATAAAATCATCAGTTTCTGAGCCACTAATCCGATTTAAAATTTTAAGAATAATTTTTGAAGTGGAATTTTTAATCGGCTGATAATTTTTTTGAGGGACACCGTTTTTTTCTATTTCCGCTACGGCTTTTTTAAAACACTCAGGATCGTTGCCGAATATTTGAACTATATACTCCTCTTCCCTTTCGTCCGCGGATAACAGCTCAAAAGTTTTTTTTCCTCCATGGCTAAGAGCGTTGACATGGGCCATCTCGGAATATAACAAATCCGCTCCGCCGAGCATATTCATTATTCTGAAAGCGCTGTCGGTGATGCCGGCCATTGGAGCCAAAGCTATTTTTATCGGTAGTTTTTTTTGAGACATAGAGATAAAAGAATGAATAAAAATAAAAAAACAACTTGTCTTCTGCTTAATTATAGTCTATCATTTTCTAAAGATTTAGTTAAAAATTAAACACAAAACATGTTGGGACAGCTTAGAGAACTCAAAAAATTGCGTCAAATTAAAAAGCAAATGGAATCGGTTGAGATTACCGAAGAATACGCCGGCATCAAAATCACGATGAACGGAGCTATGGAGGTCTTGAGCATAAATATTAGTGATCAGGAAGATCCAAAATTGGAAAAATACCTCAAGAAATGTTTTAACCGAGCGATGCGATCAGTCCAAAAGTCGATGATGAGCAATATGGGCGGGCTGGGAAGTATGCTTGGCGGTTAATTTTAATTGAACGATTTGTACATTCTTACTATCGAAACTTCTTGCGACGAAACGGCGATTGCCGTTGGTAGAGTGACAAAAGAGAGAGTTCGAATACTGTCTCACATTGTGGCTTCTCAAATAAAATTACATTCGAAATGGGGCGGTGTGGTGCCGGATTTAGCTGCTCGTGAACATTTAAAAAATTTAGTACCGGTGGCGGAAAAGGCCTTTGAGGCGGCCGGTTTTTCTAGTGTAAAAAAAGGTTTTGATCTGATTGAGCTGATCGGAGTGACCGTCGGTCCCGGTTTGGCGCCGGCTTTGATAACGGGGATGAATTTTGCAAAAGCGCTGAGTTTTTTCTGGAAGAAACCTTTAATTCCCGTCAACCATCTGGAGGGGCATTTATATGCGCCGTGGATCAACCCGGATTTTAATTTAAATTTTCGAAAGAAAATTTTTCCCGCCTTGGGCCTTTTAGTCTCCGGAGGTCATACGCTTTTGATTGAAATGAGCGATCACTTAAAATACAAAATTCTAGGAAGTACCCTTGACGACGCGGTAGGTGAGGCCTTTGACAAAGTGGCCAGAATAATCGGATTGGGCTATCCGGGAGGTCCGCTTATAAGTCAGATGGCGCTTAAGGGTGAGCCCGATTTTAATTTTTCTATTCCTTTAAAGAACAGTCGAGACTTTAATTTTTCTTTTTCCGGTTTAAAAACGGCAGTGCTCTACAAGGCGTTAACTATGTCTAAGAATAAAAGCCTCAAAGAAGTTTTAGGCAAAGCGCCGAAACCGAATCTCGAAATTGAATTGACTGAAAAGCAAAAGGCCGATTTAACCAAAGCGTTTGAAGAGACGGCCATTTCCGCCTTAGAAATAAAAACGCTGAAGGCTTTAAAAATCAAGAATTACAGAAGTTTTATCTTGGGGGGTGGAGTGGCGGCCAACAGACTTTTAAGAGAAAGAATTGATGAGAAAATCAAACGATTCAATCCGGCTATAAAAATATTTTTACCTAAAATAGAGCATACCGGCGATAACGCCGCCATGCTTATACCGCCGACCTATTTAAGATTCTTAAAAAATAAAAAATCTTCTTTCGAGCCGGACGCGTCGAAAGGTTGGAAGAAAATTGAGATTGATCCGAATCTTAAGTTAAAATAGTGATTTAAAATATTTTTAATTTCCAAAAAATGTCAGAGAATCCCGTTGAAGTTTCCATTGTTATTCCCTGCCTCAACGAAGAAAAAACCTTGCCGATTGTGATTAAAAAAAGCTTACTGGCTTTTGAAAGATTAAAAATTAAAGGCGAAGTGATTGTGGCTGACAATGGTTCAACAGACAAATCGGTCGAGTTGGCTAAAAAAATGGGAGCGAGGGTGATTCACTGCTCAAAAAAGGGTTACGGTAACGCTCTGAGGCGCGGTTTCGAAAAAGCGCGAGGAAAGTTTTTAATTATGGGGGATGCTGACGATTCTTATAATTTTCTCCAGATAGAAGGATTTGTGGATAACTTAAGAAAAGGCTATGATTTTGTGATTGGAAGCCGTCTTCGCGGGCGGATAGAAAAAAAAGCGATGCCATTTTTGCACAGGTATTTAGGTACACCCGTCCTTTCTCTCGTTTTAAATTTATTTTTTGGAACCAATATTTCCGATTGTAATTGTGGGATGAGAGGGATTACCAAGAAAGCTTTTGAAAAAATGAATTTAGTGGCGGGGGGTATGGAGTTTGCTTCGGAAATGGTCATTAAGGCGGGAATTTTGAATATGAAAATCAAGGAAATTCCGATTCCCTTTTATCGAGACAAACGAGATCGTCCTCCCCATCTCAATACTTGGAGCGACGGTTGGCGACACCTCAGATTTATGTTGATTTATGCGCCTAATTCAGTTTTTATTTGGCCGGGATTGATTTTGTTTTTAGTGGGAACGGTTTTGATCTTTATCCAAACCAACAAGCCTTTTATCTGGGGGCCTATTTTTATTGATATCCACTCGATGATATTGGGTCTCACTTTCTCCATTCTCGGACTTTCGATTTTACAAATGGGCTTGATTATAAAACTTTTCTCTCATTTAAGCGCTTACTATGAAAAGGATAACGAAATTGCTTTTCTGGAAAAATTTTCTCTTGAAAAAGGAATAATTATCGGGGGCCTGATTTTTTTAATCGGGACAGTGATTGACGGTCATATTCTACTGAAATGGATAAATAACGGTTTTCACAATTTATCGATGGCCAGACCGGCGATTTTAGGTCTTTATTTCATTTTTATCGGCGCGTCGCTGGTCTTTTTCTCTCTCTTGAAAGAAACGATGAGAAGAGACTAAGTCAAGTCTAATCTTCTTCCCACATATCAATAGAGTAGTGATCGCCGGTGGGAAAGAACGGCGGTGGGAAATAGAGAAGATTGTTGTCGTAAATAATATTTCGATTGATGTAGCCGGAGCAGTGCGTGCCTCCGCACACCCAAGCGAAGCCGTAACGACGGTTGGTGGCAATGGCGCCGTTAACCGTGATAGTATCGCGCAAGTAATATGACGGATCATCGGTGTAGGTGTAGTAATCTCGACCCACTCGGCCGGTTTGAGCGACCAGTGCGGCGTCGATAATCAGTTGGTCTTCGCTGATCAAGCCGATAGTGACATTGTTTTGAGCAATCAAACCCAGAACATCGCTACCGTCGTGATTTGAATAAAGGATGTCATTGTTGATATAAATATTGGCCAGCGACCCCCCGCTTAATTTGGCGGCTGCGATCGTCAATCTTTCATTGTCAATTGATCCATCTACCCAAAGATTGCTTTCGGCAAAAATCAAACCGTTGCTTGGTAACGCATAACTCCGGTGATCGATTTCCTCCGATATTTCAAAAGTGTCCCAGTTGCAGGAAGAAACCTTGGAAACCATTACTGTCCCCAACGGGCTTAACACCAAGTGGTAACCACAATTGGTTCCGCCGGGAGGAGCCAGATGCAGTCCGCCTTTGGCCGGTTGAGACTCTTCCTTCATTTTGCTAAAATCAACAGTAATTTTGTTAAAGTCTTTGCTGGGTACGGGAAACTCTTTACCGGCAAGAAACACTTGCGATTCGTCGGCCAAAGCAGTCCAAACACCCGGTTTCCAACGGCCATAATCCGGATCCCAATAAGTGTTGACAACGGAGCTGGTCACCAGATTGTGCGCTACGCCGTCAAAATGGACTCCGTTATTCGAATGAATCGGTCCCCAAGTTTCCGTGCCGGTGCCGAAGCGCATAATGTCGTTGGCGATAACAGAATATTCACTCCAAGAAGGCTTTCGGAGTCGAGCCTTGATCGTTCTGGTCAAATTCGGTCTTTTGGTGTCCCAGCCGGTTATGCTCACCATAATTATCATTGAACTAACTTCGGGAGGAGTGACTTCGATTCTGTAGCCAAGTGTTGTTTCTCCTTCGCTATCGCTAATTTGGTTTTCAAAGGAAGGTACGCCCAGAGGGGTCCCCCCCCAGTAATTTTCAATTTGAGCTGCCGACTTTCCTTCCAAAGTATGGATAATATACCAATGATAATAATTGAGACCGGCTTCGGCTGCTTGAAGTGCCTTACTTTTTGAAGTTTGTCGTAACGAGTGCTCGTATCGGAGAGAAATATAGCTTAAAAGACCAACCAGAATCAAGGATAAAACACTACCAAAGACCAAAACAAAAGGAATCAGCACTCCTCTTTTTTTCGATGCCATTCTCTTTGTTTTTTGCAATAACATTTATTTTATTTAAATCAAGAAGTTTAAGCTTCTTTTTCGGTGTCGATAATGTCGCCGGAGGAAACGCAATCGCCATCTTTTAAGCGAATAATTTTTACGCCTTGCGTATTACGACTGATGATCGGGATTTTTTTAAGCGGAGTGCGAATTACTTGGCCTTCAAGCGAAGTAGCAATTAGATCTTTGTTTTCTCTCTCGCTTCTGTCAACTACTTGCGCTAGAACTAATTTCCCGGTTTTATTGTTGATTTTCATTGTTTTTATGCCACTTCCTCCCCTTCCCTGAATTCTGTAGCCGGACAGAGCGGAAAATTTTCCCAGTCCGTTGGCGCTAATATTGAGCATAAGTTTGTCTTTGTCGTCAACGCCGGAAGAGCTTATCCCTACTATATAATCGTCGCTTTTGAGACGCATTCCTCGAATACCCGACGCTGATCGTCCCATCGGTCTGATTTCTTTTTCTCGGAATTTTATTGCTTGACCGTTGGCCGAAACAAGAACAATCTCGTCTTGTCCGAAGCTCCCGCGAACCCAAGAAAGTTCATCTCCTTCTTTGAGACGAATAGCGATCAATCCGCTTCTCCTGACATTGTCAAAGGCAATCTTCTCCGTTTTTTTAATTACGCCGTTTTTGGTAATGAACAGAAAATATTTCAAATCGGTTGCATCCATCAAACTGATAATAGCGGTAACCTTCTCTCCCGACGATAGATTAAGGAAATTGACTAAAGCTTGGCCCTTGGCCGAACGAGAAAACTCCGGCAATTCATGAGCTTTCAGCTGAAAAACTCTTCCCAAGCTGGTAAAAAACAGGATATCAGCATGAGTATTAGTCATAAAAAGATGACTGATCGAGTCGTCTTCCTTCATACCGGCACCCATTACTCCCCTTCCCCCCCGATGTTGAGCGCGATATTGTTTGGGGCTGGTTCTTTTGATGTAGCCACTGCGAGTGACAACAATGAGGGTTTCTTCCTGCGGAATCAAATCCTCGGCGGAAAAATCCTTGATGCCTCTAACCATGACTTTGGTGCGACGAGGATCGGCAAATTTCTCCTTTACTTCAACAAATTCTTTTTTAATTACCCCCTTGAGCAACTCTTCCGAGGCCAAGATGGCCTCCAGCTCTTGGACCAACTTTCTTTTTTCTTCCAATTCGTCTTCGATTTTCTTTCTCTCCAGGCCGGAAAGCGTTTGTAATCGCAGTTCCAGAATAGCGGCCGCTTGCAGATCGGAAAATTTAAATTTGGCTACTAAATTTTTGTGTGCCTCTTCTTTGTTTTTTGATTTTTTGATCACGGCAATCACTTCATCGATATGATCCAAAGCCTTCTTCAAACCTTCTAAAATATGCATTCTTTCCTTTGCTTTTCGCAGTTCGAACTCGGTGCGTCGTCGGACGACTTCTCGACGATGAGCGATGAAATACTCCAAAACTTCTTTCAGCCCGAGCACTCTGGGTTGAATGCCGTCAACCAAGGCGAGCATATTCACATTGAATGCTTTTTGCAGATCCGTCATCAAATAAAGCTTGTTTAAAACTCGATTCGGCTGAGCGTCTTTTTTTAAATCGATAACAATGCGCACACCATCCTTATTCGACTCATCGCGCAGATCCCTGATCCCGTCAAGCTTTCCCGTCTTAACCAGCTCGGCAATTTTGGCGATAGTCTGGGCTTTGTTGGTTTGATAAACAACTTCTTTGATGACAATTTTAAAGCCTTTGGGCCCTTCTTGGATATCTGCTTCGGCGCGAGTCAAAATTCTCCCTCGACCGGTAGCATAGGCCTGTAAAATATCTTTTTTATTGAAAATTGTTCCACCGGTTGGAAAGTCGGGACCTTTGAAATCTTCCATGATCTCTTCGATGGTCGTTTCGGGTTTATCCAATACTTTGATCAGGGCGTCAACAATTTCTCCCAAATTGTGCGGAGGAATGTTGGTGGCCATTCCAACGGCGATACCCATTGTTCCATTGAGTAAAAATTGAGGCAGTCTGGTTGGAAGAACGCGGGGCTCTTTGCGGCTGGCGTCATAGTTCAGAACAAAATCAACGGTCTCCTTCTCAATATCCAAGAGCATTTCTTCTCCCATTCGAGCCATTCGACATTCGGTGTATCTCATAGCAGCGGCGCTGTCTCCGTCCATAGAGCCAAAATTTCCTTGGCCATCAATCAGTGGATAGCGAAAGGAAAAATCTTGAGCCATACGAACCAAGGTATCGTAGACGGCCAAATCGCCATGCGGATGATATTTTCCCAGCACATCTCCTACGACGAGAGCGGACTTGCGATATTTAACATTGTGACGAAGACCAAGTCCGTGCATAGAATAAAGAATTCGACGATGAACAGGTTTCAATCCATCTCTAACATCGGGAAGGGCGCGTGAAACAATAACGCTCATTGCGTAATCCAAGTAGGATTGCTCCATTTCGGTGACTATCTCTCTATTTTTTACTCTTTCGTTGTCCATGATTTTTAGTTAAGATTCAAACACTTGCAGGCAAAATAATAAATTAAACTTGCAACAAGCAGAAAAAAACTGGGAATGACGACTTTTTGAAAGGGAAAATAAACTTTATCATTGTTTCTTTTTTTCAAAAAGCTATTCAGAAGGGCGCTGATCCAGAAAACCAAAGTGCCGATAACAATTCCCAGAACAATTTTATCGACTCCCCACAAGGTGTTCAATTTGATCCAAAGCGCTCCGTATAAGTGTAAGGAGTAAAAAGTGGCTGCATAGAAAATAAAAAACACCGAAGCGCCACTAATGAGGTTAAGCTTTTTCTTTTTTTTGAGATAGCCCAAGGTCCAGAAAATAATTGAAAGATTTAGCCCTCCAATCCAAAGACTGGAAATAAAATCGTCGATGCCGAACCAGCGAGAAATACCAAGCCCTCCGGCGACGGCGACGGTGCAGACCGGGCAAACAGCCAGAGTATTCTTTAGTGTTCCGATTAAACCTAAAAACACAAAAACAAAGAAAAACCAAATTTTTTTCTTTTTAGACATATTGATTTTGATTAGATTCCGATTACACAAAACAAGTATATACCATATTTAAAGAGTGTAAAGTTTAATTTTCGCTTGACAAAATAAAAACAAATCTCATAATTCTGCGTTCAATAAGTTCTTTGCAAAAGGAGAAAAAATGAAGGAAAAACTCATCGGTGTCTTCTTGTTTCTGGTCTTAGTGTTCGCTTGCTCCGTCTTCGGTGACAATTTAATCGTTGCCGCCGAATATAACGGAACTGACCACCTCATCGATCAAGCAATTGAGGACATAAGGCGAGGCAGTCAGTATGCCCCACAGTTGCTGAGGGAGATGATCAACGATGGGATTATCGCCGGAGTCGATCAGTGGAAGATTGACTTTCTGATAGAGGATCTTAAAAAACCAAAAAGAGTTTTAGTGGATCCCTACCCCAGGCACCTTCGATACTGAAAAACGATTAGCCAAAAAAAAGAGACTCTTAAATTAAGAGCCTCTTTTTGTTTAGTAGCTTTAACTAGTCTTTCTTCTTTTTGGAACTTTTTTTATTATCGTTTTTGTTATCTTCTTTGCTATCTTTTTTGCTATCTTCTTTATTGTCGTTTTTGTTGCTGTTTTTATTTATGTTGGCGTTACTGTTTTTATTGGATACGGTTTTGTTTGTGTTGTTATTTATGTTGGCGTTGCTGTTATTGTTGCTATTCTCCTTTTTTTTCTTAAGCTCTTCTTGGGTTTTTGGTTCACTGACATACTCATAGCCGTTTGCATCGGTCGGAATAATGCTTTTGACTGCCTCTTCATTGAAAATTTGTTCGCAAAGTTTTTTGATTGAATCAAAATTACCCCCTTTGGGTAATAAAATATAGGCTGGTCCGTCGTTAGTATCAATTGTAGTTGAATAAAGCAGACCTTCTTTACCGTTATCGATAACTTTATGGATGATGCCCGGGTTGTCCATCTTTTGGTAAATTCCAAACATTTTCTGCATTTCCCAGGCTTCCATGTTGGTTTTGACATTGTCTCCGACAATATCAAAAAGTCCGTTGACTTTTGAAAAATCGGTTAAGGTGCCGGTTGAAAGAGCTTTGTCCTTCATGGCCATCAAGACATCTTGCTGTCTTCGAGCGCGATCAAAGTCGCTTGAATTGTAGCGAGCGCGAGAGTAGCAAAGAGCTTGCTCTCCATTTAATCTAACATCTCCGGCCGGTAAAGAAAAAATTCCTCCGCATTCGTTCCCCTCAACAAACTGAGAGCTTTCGCTGAAAGGCTTGTCCAGATGAACAACCACTCCATCCAAAGTATTTACTATGTCTCTCAAGGCTTGGAAATTGGCGGTGGCAACATAGTGGATCGGCAATCCGGTGATATTCTCGACTACTTGTTTCATCAGTTCCATTCCCTTTCCCTCTCCGGCCGACTCCCCCAAACTGGTGGCCGAATTGATTTTCCTTTCGCCGTGCCCCGGAATAGGAGCATGAAGATCTCGAGGGATGGAGACCATGGCAATTTTATTGTCGTTCGGTTTTACACTAACCAACATTATAGTGTCGGAAAGCAAACTACCCCCCGGCATATTGCTCCCTCGCATACCTAAAAGCAAAAAATTTATTCTGCCCTCCTCGAACCCTTTCAGGTCATCTTCTCCCTTGAAGAGTCCGTCCAGTAGGCCTCCGTCGCCGGTCGAAATTTTGTTAAATAGACTTGACGCTTTGTAGTAAGTAAATCCCCCAATCCCTATCAGTGAAATAAAAGCGACTATAAGAGAGATTTTAAATTTTCTTGATTTCCAAAAACTGATTGCGCTCGAGTCTTCTTTCTCCGTTACTTCTTCGGTTGAATCGTCTTTTTTGAGCGAATAAAAAGCCATTTTATTATAATTATTTTTAAAAATTGGCACCTTCTGAGAGTAAAATCAATAAAAAAAATTAGCAACCGTTATTTGTCTTTCCGATTTTTTTCTTTGCTTTGACGATGAAACTCTTCATGGATTTCTTTCAAATGTTTGTCGGTTATGTGGGTGTAGACTTGAGTGGTGCTAATCGAGCTATGTCCAAGTAAAGCCTGCACCGACCGAATGTCGGCTCCGTTTCTGAGCAAGTCCGTGGCGAAAGAATGTCTTAGAGTGTGCGGATGAATATCTTTGGTTATGCCCGCTTTGGTGCTGTGTTTCTTGACAATGCGTTGGACAGTTCGGACGCTCAATCGCAAGCTGGAGTCATCTTTTGTTTTGTGGTGGCGAATAAACAAGGCTTCGTCGGTGTCGGTTCGTTTCTTAAGATACATATAAAGGGCTTTTTGAGCGGCTTCGGAAAGGAAAACCACTCTTCTCTTTCCCCCCTTGCCCTTGACGGTGAACTCGTTGTTGGCTAAGGAAAAGTTTTCTCGATTCAGAGCGGCCAACTCGGAAACTCGCAGACCGGAAGAGAAAAGAATCTCTAAAATCGCTCGGTCCCTCAGACTATCCAGATTGGTTCCCTTGGGTGAGGCCAACAGTCGCTCAATTTCTTCTCGTTCTAAAAATTCTATCTCCTTTCTTTCGGTCTTCCCCAGTTCTATTTTTTCGGGGGCAGTGGGAACCGGCAATCCCATTTTTGTCAAATACTTGAGAAAACCACGCAGGGCGATAATATGATAGTCTTGAGTGATTTTCTTCAAGCCGACTTCGCTTCCCTCCGATATTCTATTAAGAAAAACTCGATATTTCCTGATACAATCGTCCGTTAAGTCTTTTATCTCACTACTTTCCTTATTAAGAAAACCATTGAGCCACTGGATAAAACGATCCAGATAGCGATCGTAGTTCACTAAAGTTTTTGGGGCGCGATTTCTTTCAATCTCCAAATACTCTAAAAAGTCATTTTTCAATTCCGAAAGGTTTTTATTTTGCATCGATGGTTTTTATTTCTCGAAAATGTTGGAGCGGGTAACGGGATTCGAACCCGTCTCACCAGCTTGGAAGGCTGGGATAATAGCCACTATACGATACCCGCCAATCAATTAAGGTAAATCTTAAATCAAGCATTATATATTTTTTTGAGGCAAGCAAGCCCGAACTTATTTTGAATTAACAAAACTCTGCTTTAAAATTATTTCAAACAACAAAGTATGGAAATGGAACAGAAAAGAAAAAGAAAAATCGGACCAAACTTGAAGCGGTTGGCTTTGGCCACTGTATTATTTTTTTTATTGGTTTTATCCCCTCAATTGTCTTTTGCCGACGAAGGAGTGACGCCGTCAAAAAATGATGGCGCCTGGACCAGAAGTGCGGTGACGGCCGGAAACGAGCAACTGATCGGTTTGACATACAGTTTGCGCACCTTGCTTTGGACGGCCGGTGTCGTGTTGGAATCTTCGGAGCTGGCCTTGACGCGGGTTGCCGACATAAGTTTCTATCAAGAAAATCCGATTGGCGGATTCTATAAAAATCCGGATGTGGGTGCGAAATCCGGGGTGAGTAGTGAAAGGGGCGGTTGGAATATCATCAAAGAGCTATGCAATTTTGTTCTCATAATCATTCTCCTTTTTATTGCTTTCGGGACAATTTTGAGGGTCGAAAGCTATAACTATAAATATCTATTGGTGAAATTGGTTGTGGCTGCCCTGCTGATAAATTTTAGTGGTGTTATCGCCGGTATTATCTTGGATTTTTCTCATATTATTATGGGATCGAACATTTTTTCCGAAAAGATGACGGATATCGGTCGGATTCTGCAAGAGAATTCAAAAGTTATCGAATCTTTCCAACAAAATGCCGATTTGAGCGATCTGAGGGGAGTCAGCGAAGAACTGGCCAAAAACAATATTACTCGAACGATTTCTCGAGTTAATGTCAACTTGATTCTGGCCTCGGTCTTGATGTTCATTCTCGGTATATCTATTCTTTCCGTGGCCTTGTTCCTCATTATTCGAACGGTGAGCCTTTGGTTTTTGTTCACTCTTTCTCCTTTGGCTTTTGTGCTTCACATTCTTCCCCATACGCGCATTGCCAGTTTGAAGTGGTGGGACGCTTTTTTAAGAAATGTTTTTTCCGGTCCGCTTCTCTTCTTCTTTCTTTATTTGACTGTCTCTATCTCAAAAAAAATGGATATCTATTCCAATAGTGTTTTGGGCTCAAGAAACAATGAGAGTTTCATCCTTTTCTCCAGCCCGGGAAATTTTCTGGATTACTTATTTTTAGTAGTTTTGCTTTGGGTGAGTGTTTTTCTTTCCCATTCATTATCTATAGCCGGATCAATGCAAGTAGTTGGCTATTTCAGGAATGCATCCAGGGGTGATAGGGGCTTTAAGGTGATTTCGAAATTAGTCGATTCGGGCGGCGCCGCGCTGGAGGGAAGCAGGGTGGGCAAGGCAATCAATCGATGGACAGGACCGCCTTTGCAATTAAAAAGCGATCTTAAGGGGCCGTTTGCCGGTGGAGCCGGAATGGGAAGAGATATTGCTCCCGGGTCTCGAGCCGGTGCCAGAGGTGAACTGACCAAGGAGCAACGAGGCTTTGGGCCGGCGCTAAAAACTCAATCTGAAGCAACCAAAAAGGCTTTGGAATCACTCCTCAATCCTTCCGCGGTGGGCCGAGCACTTTCTATCGTTGAGGCAAAAAGACAGGGCGCCGGGCTGAACCAATTGGGAGGAAATATCGAACAAATCGGAAAAATTGCCAGCATCAGCATGAACGATCCGTCGGAATTTCTTCGCACTCTTTGGAAAAAGTTCGAACCCTCTCAAAAGCCGACCGGCAGTTTTTGGAAAGATGCTCGAACACTTAACGAGGAGATTAATAAACAAATAGATTCTCAAGAGAAAGTGAGATCGACATTTAACAATCTTGGAGTGGGACGAGATAAAATTCAAGAATTTAAAGCCAAAGATCTTGAGGAAAAAGAGGCACAAATCTATAAAATGGCCTGGACGGGCGGGCTTGGTGATTACTTTAACAACAAGCTTGGCAAGGCTTACAACAAAGAAGCGCTGGCCGATTATCTAAAGAAAAGTTTTGGAGAAAAAAGAGGGGCGGAAGTGGCGGAAAAACTTAAGATGATTGGAGAGACGAAAAAAGATCCCAGTCTCAATGTCACCAATTGGAGTGAGAAAAAAGGTCGATTCGAGGTGACGGCCAAACCCCAAGAGACCACCAAAATTGAGGCAAAAGATTTAAAGAAACTGACGCCGGATAGCATCACGGAGCGAAATGAAAAAGGTCAGTATATCGGTTTCAATGAGGCCGGGAAACAGATGCTTAAACAAATGAACGGTGAATATATGAAAGAGATTGAAAATATGCGAGAGGACACTAAAAAGGCCATTTCGGAAGCTTTCAAGAATTCGCAAAAGGAGATCTCGAAAGAATTTGCTATTAAGGTGGTGGATAATGCTCAGATGAGGGGTCGATTCAATGTTCAAGAGCTACAGGCTCCGGGAGCGCAAATCAGCTTGGGCCAGCAATTCCTGAATAAAGTGGCCGGTCGAGCTTTCGCCTCAAAACGAATTGACACGGGAGGGGTGGCCGTTGCCGACTCTTCCGGTATAAAAAATTCAGACAAAGGAGTTAAAAAAGAAAGAGACTTTGGCGAAAATGTTGACAGAATGAAAAGTGAAGGCCAAAAAAGGCAAGAAGACAGGATTTCCGGTAGGACTTTCGCCGGCAAAAAGGATGAAGTGGAAGATTTGGATATCATCAAACCGAATGAAAGCAAGGGGCAGGATTTGACCGGCTTAAAGGATAAGCAGAAATTTTTGATGCTTGGAACAAAAAAAGACATTTAATTTTATATAACTTCAATAATTCAAAGCTATGAAAATTATTGTGAATATTCCAGCCTACAACGAAGCCAAAAAAATCGGTTCAGTGATTAAAGATATTGCGCAAAAGAGAATCGCTGGGGCGGAAATAAAAATTCAAGTGGTGGACGACGGTTCGACGGATGAAACGGCCAAAGTGGCCAGAGAGGCCGGAGCTGACTATGTCTATACCATGCCCCATCGAGGGCTAGGTTTGACTTTCCGTAGCGGGGTGGAAAAAGCTTTGGAGAACGGAGTGGATGTTATGGTTAATATCGATGCGGACGGGCAATTTGATTCAAACGACATTGCAAAGTTGGTTGAGCCGGTCGTCTCAAAACAGGCGGATATGGTTATTGCTTCAAGATTTTCCAGCGATAAGGAGCTGAATCCTCATCGGATGCCGATGTTTAAGAAAATAATGAATATGCTCATTGCCAAAACGGTCGGTTTCTTTTGGGGACAAAAGATAGATGATTTGACTTGCGGTTTTCGAGCTTACAGTCGAGAAGTCCTCCTGCGTTTGAATTTGAACCATCCATTTACTTACACGCAAGAAACTATTATTGACGCTCTGTCAAAAAATTTCAATTTGCTTTGGGTTCCGGTCAAAGTGACTTATTTTGAGAAGCGCAAATCCCGGATGACGGGCAAGATTTGGCTTTATATTTTCAATTCTTTGCGCATTATTCTTTCGATGCTTCGTGACACTAAGCCGATGAAATTTTTCGGTCTGCCTTCTTTGCTTTTTATCGGTTCGGCCGGAGTTATCTTCGCAGTTTTTGCCGTCTACTATTTTGCCAACTTTAAAGTCTCTCCCTTTAGAACCTGGCTTTTTTTGGCGAGTATTCTTCTGATTTTGGGCTTGCAACTGTTGGTTTTTGCCTTGATTGCCGATATGATAAAATCTCAAAGACAAATCAGCGAGGAGAATCTTTATTTGATTAGGAAAAAAAGATACGGGGAAAAAAAGAAAACTAAACAATAAATCAATGGCTTTAGGTTTGCAATTAGCTTTGGTTTTTCTGACGGGCATCGGAGGTGGAATATTGACGGGGGAGTTGGTGGATAGAAGCTTTAATTCGAGGCCGTTCGGACTTTTAATAGGGGTGTTTTGCGGGGTGGGAGTTTCTTTTTGGCTGGTCTATAGATTTTTAGAAACAAAAAAATAGTTAATTAAGCATTTTAAAATAAAAAATATGTTTATCAATTTAGCGCAAGCGGCCGAGGGGATCGTTGGTTGTTCCGGAGGCGATTGCGGAACCTGTTCCCTGCTGGAAACCATTAGCAATATTTATAACTTTTTGTTGGGCACGGGTTTTGCGGTGGCTGTTCTGGTTTTAGTCTTAGCGGGAAGTGAATATGTGTTGAGTGGAGGAAACACGAGGCTTTTTAATAAGGCAAAAAAATTCGCACGCGCCGGTGTTTTCGGCTTTATCTTTCTTCTTATTGGCTGGTTGATTGTCCACTTGGTCGTTTCGATAACCGGTTTTAAGGATTCGTATTTATGGTGGAATTTCGAATGTGTCGACGATATTAGCTTGCGTTCAACCGACTATTTACCTAAAAATAGTTTTGGTGACAGGGTTAATTTTAAAGATATCGAAAGCTTTTTGAAGAGTAAAGAACTATCGGGTAAAATCGAGGGCAATTTGGATTTCGAGACTATTCTTAAACAACTTTATGGTCTTGAAGAAGGGCAGTCGTTGAAATTTTTGGCACCGCAGAGCCTCGGAACCGGAGTCGACAGCGAGAAAGCTCTAGCGGAGTTTTTAACCGTTAAAAAAGAAAACGGAGAGGTCGATTTGGAGAATATCGGGGACTATCTTAACACTTTGGCCGGTAATGCCTCTTTGCTAACTAAAAGTCAAGAAAGCAATCTAACAGAGGAAAATCTTTCTTTGCTAGAAAAATATTTTGGTCAGCAGACTTCCAAGCAATCTCTGGTTGGAGTAGATGAAAAAGTTATTGACGGGGGCAATATCGGCCAATCTGAAGCGCTATATTCAACACTAACTCAAGTGCTTAAAAGCATCAATAATGAAGGAAATTTGGCGAGCAACGCCGATCTTTTTGATAAAAGTCCCGCGGAATTGCTGGCTTTGGCCATGGAGTATTCCAAACAAAACAACGGACAAGGTCAAGAAGATCGTTTAATAGCCACTTTGTTGGCGGAAACGATTAAAATGGCCGGCGTCTTGGGAGTGGAAAAAACGAAGATTGAAAACGAAGATGACGGATTTTTGGATAATTTTAATTATAATTCAAATGAAAATACCAACAGCAACAATAATCATAACGACAACGAGAATAGTTTAGAATCTGAGGCGGAGGAAAATTGCGTGGCCAGCGGAGGGAGTTGGTTGACGGAGAGCGGACTGGGCGAAAAAATAAATCGTTGCGGGGGACAGTCGGTAAATGAGAATATTAATGCGGATTTAAGCAAGGGTTACTGTCGATGTCCCGAGGATAAATGTTTTGACAAGGAGGGAATTTGCATCAAAGAAGGAGTAGATAGCGATGAAGACGGTATTCCCAACGAGGAAGATCGATGTCCAAAGACTCCGCCGGCGGAGAAAACGGCCATTAACAAGAACAGGGGCGCCAATTATGGTTGTAGTTGTTTTGACTTGGGCAGTCGAAAAAAACAGTGCCCTCAAAGTAGCTGCGAAGGTGATTTTATGTTGTTTTATCCGATTGATAACCAAATTTGCAAAAATGGTGAATTCCAACCCTACTCCTGCGGGGTGATTCGTCGGGAAGAAAACGAGCAGTGTCGTCAAGAAAATCCGGCCAATCAGAACAGAAACGATAATTCTTCGGGAGGGTCGTCGGGCAATGGTGCCGGTAAGGGCCCCGACAAGATTACGGACGATTTTTCGAAAAATAAAGACGACAAATCTTTGCCACCCGGTAGCGGGAGCTCCGGTCACAACACAGAAAGAGGCGATGGCAGTCCGGAGGCCATAAAGAAGGCTTTAAGAAGAATTGAAGAAAAAGACCCGCTAAGATACGAGATGATTATGCGGTTCACTAAAAAGATAGAGAGAACAAGCTTCCCCGGAGGACTTTGCTACGGTTGCGGTTATTTCCAAGTGAACGCTTCTCTGCCGATAGGAGTTCTCGATCAAGTAATTATGCATGAGGCTACTCATTCGGCGCATCACTGCGTCGACGGAAATTGGGGGTCAATTTCAAAAACGGAAAGAATCGCTGTGGCTAACGAATGTGGCAGTATGTGTCGAGAGGAAAATCCTGACATGAGAGAATTTCCAAAACAAAAAGAGGGGGTAACCTATAAGGGGAAAGAAGTCCGAGGCTATGCGGCTCGATACCAGACTAAAGCTACTCCTCAGGGAAATCTTGGGACCAATGCCTTTAGGAGTAATATCGCTTACGCCTTTTCTTACGGTGATAGAACAGAGGGGCCGTATAAATATGGAGATTGTGAGTCAAAAATTGTGATTGGAATGAAAGAAAACGAAGAAGATGTTATTAAAAGAGCGGTAACGAGTCAGCGCAACTGTTTTTCCAGGCCAACTTCCGATCTGCCGAAAGTTTCCGCCTGTGAAAATGCTAAAGATGAGATTATAATAAGATAAAAATAAAATTTTTCCATGGAGGAAGTTAAACAAATAGTTAGTTGCTCGGGGATGGATTGCGAGCTCTGCTCTTTGATAGAAACGATTAGCAATCTGTATAACAATTTTGTTTTGGTGAGTTTTGCAACGGCTGTTTTTGGCTTAACGGTGTCGGGTATTTATTTGATGCTGGCGACGGGGAGAGAACGCATCGTGGCCAAAACCAAAAGAGCGATTAAATCAGTGGCTTTGGGCTTTTCTTTTGTTTTGGCCGGCTGGCTGGTTGTCCACACCATTATTGGAGTAACGGGGGCAAAAAACGCCGGTGGCTGGTTTAGTTTTGAGTGCGAAAAAGAATATGCAGTCGCGGAACAGACTATCAAGCAAGCCAAAATCAAAAGTTTCGCCTCCCTGGCGGACTTTTTGGAAAGCGGTGAGCTGAAAGGAATGATTGAGGGTAACAATATAAATGAGAATTTGGCCTCGGAAATAAAAAATCTGTTGGGAGAAGATAAACTTGTTCTGTCAGCGCCGGCCAAAATGAACTCATCGGTGCCGGGAGTGAATAATCTAAATTCATTTGTTCCCTTTTTGTCAGTGAGTAACAGTGACGGGAAGTTAAAAATTGAAGAAGAAACGCTGGACAATCTGAGACATTACCAAAGTTTGATTGAATCCGATCACGATGATGCCGTATCTCTTACAAATTTACAGGGAGTTTCTTTGAGTGGCGTAAATAAAGATCAGATCGGCAAAGCAATCAATCAAAGAATAGCTTCCCTGCTTGAATCTTTAGAGTCAGAAGAAACGACAGGCGGATCCTTTCTTTCTGCCGGTCAAAAAATGACAACTCTTGATGATTTGATTATCAAAATTCAAAACAGTAGCAAAGCAGAAGTCATGCAGATGGTAGATTCGATGATTAACGCGGTGACAAAAGAAGTGGCGAAAGAAGTTGATGGTTTTCAGGTGGAGAAAATAACTAAGGGCAGTTTTGAGGAAGGAGTTTCGGAAATCCAGCGAGTGAGTGGCGATCGTTCGGAACTTTCGGAAGTGATAGATCGAATGAAACCAAACGCTAATTCCAATGTCGGAGATAGTATAGGCAAAATTTTGGATGGCGAAAACATTGATATTTGGCCGAGCACACCTGCGACTTCCGGATCGAATCTTAACGGCAATAAGTCAACGAGCGGGGCGAGCAACGCTAACAAAAACAATAGTCAGAGCAACTCGAACAGTAATACAAACAAGAGCTGGGTTCAAAATTGGAACAGCAATAATAACAATGCCCCGCAGAAGGATCCTTATGCCAATGATAATATGTCCCAAGGAGAAGATTTCAGCGGCTGGAAGAATGACAAGGAGAATGATTACGACAACAAAAATGATAATTTTAATTGTAATTACAAGCCGGATGACACCAATATAATTATGGCGATGAAACGAATCGAATGCCGAGATCCACTTCGCTATGAGATGATTCACCGTTTTGTACGCACGATCAAGAATACTGATTTTGAGGGTGGATTTTGTGCCGGTTGTGGAGAAATCAATGTGAATTTCGATAAGCTACCGCTAAAAATCTTAGATCAGGTAATCGTTCACGAAGCGACGCATTCCGCCCATTTTTGTGTGGGAATGGCGGAGCCGATTGCGGAGGTGGAACGAATCGCCTGTGGCAATCAGATGGGGAGTTTAAATCGAGATAGTTGCGATAAGCATGAGGGTGAAAAGAAAAATTTTATGATGCGGGAGTTTGAAAGACAAGGTAAAGAGGTGATGTATAAAGGCATCCCGGTGCGAGGTTATTTGAGTCGTTGGCAAAATAAAGTCTCTCCTATTGGTGATTTGACGGCCAGCGCTTTCGATTGGCCGATTCAGTATGCTTTGAGTTACGGGGACACTACTTATGGGCCTTATCATTACGGCGACCATGAAGCGCAAAAAAATCTTGGTCTGAAGAAAAACGAGGAAGGAATTGTTGAAAAAATTATGGAAAATCGCCAAGCTTGCTTTTCTAAGTCGAGAGAGGGCTTGCCAAAAGCTGGAGAATGCGAGAAAACGGGCGGCGGCCCGATTCAGATTGATTATAGTAAATAGGAGAAAATATGTATTTTCGTCAGGATAGGCCGACCGTGAAAGTCTGATTTATGAAACCAAGCGTTGGAAAAAATTTTTTATCGTTTCAAAGTTAATTTCTTTCCCCTCTCGATAAACAATCGGGTCACTCTGAATGTCTTCAAAGTAGACGAGGCTTTTTAGAATGAGATTACGATCTAGATCGGGGTATTTTTAGAAGAATCTTTCGTCGCTTCCGGTCCAGCGTTTCGTAGTAAATTTTCATGAAAGAGTTTTATTGCTTAGAGAATTTATCTTCAGGTTGAATTTTAATATTATTGACCAATAGTTCAGAGATTTTTTATTCCAGCTTCCTCGGGGAATTTTTTGAGCGATTTTTTTGATTTCGTTCTTCCCTACTTTCTCGAAAAGCCAGTCAGTTGATTTCTTGTCGCCGAAATTTAATACCTGTCGAACAATCAGCTCCTTGTTTCTCTCGAGACTTATTTTTTTCGTATCGTAAGACCAGAGAGTGGCACGAATCGAAGCTGGAAGCACTGAGGTAATTCATTGTGTTATGTCGATATTATCCTCTATTTTTATGAAAAAGTCTATAACTGGGAAGTCCTCTTATTGCCCTATTTCCGACTCTTCTTCTGTCTTTTTAGTTTTTCCGAAGGCATGCCAGTTGAATAAAGTGTCGGCCGTTTGGTTTGGTTCGATGTTGATTTTGAAGCTGGTCGTGGTGACTTCGGAAACATAGTATTTGGTTAGATCGGCATTGTTGGCCAGAGTTAAAGTGATGACCGGCGGTTCTTCGTAAGAGTTTCCAAAGGTTACTACAGTATTGTTGGTGCCGGCAAGAACAGTTGCCTGTCCCACCGAATCGGATCCTAATTCAACCGGTTTCTCGAATTTTGCTACCCCAATGAAAGTCACTTCACCCAAGAAAGCAACTGTCTTCTCGAAAGTGGCGCCCACGGAAAACCACACTTCCTTGAAAAATCCAAGCACCGTATCGCCGATGTTCCCTATGCCCAAAACAGAAAGCTGATCGTTGATTTGCTGATCAATGTTTAGATTATCGTTTGAATTACTATTTTCATTACCGTTGAGATTCTCGTTTGCGTTGCTGACAGATTTATCCGCTTCCGGCAGCGCGACAGCTGGATCGATGGCAACATTGTCGTTGCTGTTCAAGTTCTCATTAGCAACAGAAGTGTTGTCATTAGAATTTGAATCATTGGAAATTGTTTGAAAATTAGAAATTGAAAATTGAAAATTCTCCAACTCCGCCACCCTGGTTTTCAATTGCTCTATCTCATCCTCTCCGTTATTAATCACCCATTCACTGTTCAGCTCTGCAATCTGATCTTCCATAACATCTAATTTCCAATCGCCCGTTTCCATGGTTAATTGATCTTCCAAATCCGTCACTCTCAAATCCAAAGAGTTCAAAGAAGCTTGTTGCTCCTTCATCCCTTGAACCAAAAGAGCATTGAATTCAAAGGGTAATTGTAGAGCTAAAGACTTCCCGTCCACCAAGTTTTTGTCTTTTCCTTGAGGATCAATCTGGCTCACCCATCCTGGAAAAATAGACTGAATCTCCTGAGCGATGAATCCCCCCTGCACGCCTGTTTGATTGCCATGTTCCTCTGGATTAATCCATTTGTATTGGACGGGGTTGAGTTGCATTATTTTACTTATGGCATTACTCACCGGGGCAATATCTTTCTTTAATCTAGAATCGGACGAGTCGGCCCACGACCCACCGCCAGGCTTATAGCCTTGGCCTCTCATTGTTAAATTACCATTACGACCGTCAAAAACAATCGTTCTTGTTCCATCACCATAGGGGTTTCCCGCCATACCCCTTATACCAAATCCCCACCAAGTTGTTATATCAATATTAGCACCGCTAAGTCCAGCACCGTCCGCATTTCCAAATGTCAATGCATTTTGGTTACCAGGAGCGCTTGAAAGATGATACTTATCTGTTGTCGATATTTCACCGCTTGTAGAAAGTTTAGACCATGGCGCTGTCGTCCCGATACCGACGTTGCCACTACTTGTAATTCTCATTTTTTCGGTGAACGTAGTATCGAAAGTATTTCCCGCTGAGGCATTGTGCGTATAAAAAGTCAAACCATTTGCCCAACCACTTTCCCTTGATCCGTATATTCCTCCCGAATATACATCGTAATTCTGTATAGTAATTCCTGACCCAATAGTGCCATCACTAATACCTGTTTGCTCTATCCAAAGGCCTCTGTCAAAACCAGAAGACGTTCCTGTTTTTTTAACATGTAGGATTGAACCAGGTGCCGTCGTCCCGATACCGACGTTGCCGCTGATATAAGTATTATGGGCAAAAATTTCATTAGCTATAAAGTTATGAGTGTCTTTGACTTCTATGTCATAGACTTGTTTTTTACCAACGTATTTAATGTTGGAAATTTTTTCCCATACTACTTGATCTTTGTTGTTGGATCTTAGATCTTTGACTGTAGCTATATAGTCTCCCTCGATAAGATCGATTACTTTAGTCCATTCTGCTTTTTCAAGTAAGCTATCAGACCGTTTAGTTGTTTGTGTATTTCGTGAGTTTTGTTGATAATTATTTTGGTTTGTTCCTCCTTGAGATAATCCAGCCTCACTGCTATCTTGAGAGCCGTTACTGTTTCGTAGAGACTGCCCCGACTGTTGTAGCAAAACTGAATTAATTCTTTCTTGTGTTGTCTCCCCTGTCCCTCCGCTAAGTTGAGAGCTACTGAGGTTGAGGCTCTTTTGATCTGATCTGTTAGTCCATAGAGTTCTTGTCTGGGAAAATTCTTTGTCAGCCGATAAATCATCTGGACTAAGTCCAGAGCGTTTTGCCAAACCTTCAATCCCTCGAATTTGAACTGCTCCATTTGTTTGATTGTTTAAAATAGAAAAGTAAGGATGATTACCTGTTGTTTGGATTTTTTTACCTGATTCTGTGGTTAGCTCAAAGACTGGTTGCACTCCCATGTCTAGGAGCTTGTTTATTCTGTTAGGAGTTGTTTGTCCTGTTTTTTCATCTAGAGAGTAGACATAATCTCCAGGGACTACATCTTTGATTTGTTTTTTTGTTATTAAGGATCTGTTTTTTAAATCCTTCAACATTTGGTCTCGAACTTGGTCTTGTTTTTGTTCTTCTAAGATCCAAGATCTATCATCCAAGATCCTCCCTTTGGGGGCTTCCAAGATCCAAGATCTATCATCCAAGATCTTCCCTTGGGATCCACCATCCAAGATCCTCTTCACCCTATCGGCGGGTATTACTGACAACAACGATTCTCCCGTTATACAATGCCCTTCAACATGCAATTTCTGAGCCGGTGCTGTCGTCCCGATGCCGACATTGCCAGAGCTAAGAATGCTGAGTGGCGTTGTTTCAAACGTTAAGTCATTATCAGTATCTGCTTGTATAGATAAGACACCACTATTGGTGAGTATTCTAAAATTATCTCCTGCCCAATCCGCTGAGGTATCTCTAAAAGTAATTGTTGGTTGATATGTTTGTATCAAAATACCACGTGGATCTGCATCATAGCTCCAGTCGAGGATGAGGGGGTCATTTCTACCTACTGAGAAATTATTTCCAACGCGAATACCAGTACTATCCCCAAATCCAGAAACTTCCAATTTAGCCCCCGGATTCGTCGTCCCGATGCCGACGTTGCCTCCTCCGTCCATTAAGGCTAGACTCGAGTTTGTATTTGTGTATCTTAAAAGTTGGTATCCTCCGTCCTGAGCGATTCCAAAAGAGTTAACTGCGCTTTGAGCAGCGTAAGCTCTGTACCTATATCCTGTTAATTCAGCATCAAAAAGCATATTGGCCGATGAGTCCTGTATTGTTATGATATCTTGTGTATGAGTCGGATTAATTAAAACATCTGCAGTTCCTGAAACATGAAGTTTAGTGCTTGGTGCTGTCGTTCCGATGCCAAGATTGCCTGCGGCGTTGAAAGTTAAACGTTGAACGTCAGACGAATCTTTAATCTGGAGTAAATCAGCTGTTTGTCCAGTATAACCTTTTATGAGCAACCCAACATCGTTGATCGTTCCACTTTGAACGTTCAACTTCGCCAAAGGCGAGGTCGTCCCGATGCCCACATTCGTTCCATTGTCAAAAACAATTGAATTGCCGACCGCGCCTGTTCCGCTGA
>CALFZX010000004.1 GCA_937952315.1 uncultured bacterium | reverse complement strand
TCAGCGGAACAGGCGCGGTCGGCAATTCAATTGTTTTTGACAATGGAACGAATGTCGGTATTGGGACGACGGCACCGGCTCAGAAATTGCATGTTGAAGGGCATTGTATAACGGGAGACTCGTTGTTGTCAGTAATACCCGCCGATAGGGTGAAGAGGATCTTGGATGATAGATCTTGGATCTTAGAAGAACAAGAACAAGAGCAAATATTGAAGGATTTAAAAAACAGATCCTTAATAACAAAAAAACAAATCAAAGATGTAGTCCCTGGAGATTATGTCTACTCTCTAGATGAAAAAACAGGACAAACAACTCCTAACAGAATAAACAAGCTCCTAGACATGGGAGTGCAACCAGTCTTTGAGCTAACCACAGAATCAGGTAAAAAAATCCAAACAACAGGTAATCATCCTTACTTTTCTATTTTAAACAATCAAACAAATGGAGCAGTTCAAATTCGAGGGATTGAAGGTTTGGCAAAACGCTCTGGACTTAGTCCAGATGATTTATCGGCTGACAAAGAATTTTCCCAGACAAGAACTCTATGGACTAACAGATCAGATCAAAAGAGCCTCAACCTCAGTAGCTCTCAACTTAGCGGAGGGACAGGGGAGACAACACAAGAAAGAATTAATTCAGTTTTGCTACAACAGTCGGGGCAGTCTCTACGAAACAGTAACGGCTCTCAAGATAGCAGTGAGGCTGGATTATCTCAAGGAGGAACAAACCAAAATAATTATCAACAAAACTCACGAAATACACAAACAACTAAACGGTCTGATAGCTTACTTGAAAAAGCAGAATGGACTAAAGTAATCGATCTTATCGAGGGAGACTATATAGCTACAGTCAAAGATCTAAGATCCAACAACAAAGATCAAGTAGTATGGGAAAAAATTTCCAACATTAAATACGTTGGTAAAAAACAAGTCTATGACATAGAAGTCAAAGACACTCATAACTTTATAGCTAATGAAATTTTTGCCCATAATACTTATATCAGCGGCAACGTCGGTATCGGGACGACGAGTCCGGAACAACTTTTACACGTAGGCTCAAGCTCGGAAACAGTTGATAAATATATAAAAATTCAGACAGCTGGGACGTATAAATCAGGCGTTCAGTTTGTTGGAGGTACAGCAAATATCTGGCATCTTGCCCACGATGACAATAATGCAAATTTGCAAATCGGAATGGATTCAAGCGAGTTTATAACAGTCAATTCAACCGGCAACGTCGGCATCGGGACGACAGCACCTAGTAGTAAACTTGAAGTCAAGGGAAGTACATCTTCCGGTGACGAAAGTATTGTTAAAATGAGATACGGTCATTCGCCGGCGATTGGAGATGACCTAAATTTTGATTGGATAAACTATTCGGATGGGTTAGCTTTGGGAAGAATTGGGGTGGTTGCTGATGCTTCCGGAGATTGGAATATGGATTTTAGCACGACCACAAACTCAGGTTCGTCTTTAACTCAGGTAATGAGGCTGACGGACGACGGCAACGTCGGCATCGGAACGACGAATCCGACCGAAAAACTGACTCTAGAAAATGGTCTTCTAAAAATTTCAAAAGCTAATAATACTGATAATAATTCTCCTGGTCTAGTTTATTTCTCAGACGATGATTTCTCCTATAATGGACTCTATTTAAATCACTACGGCTTCGGTTTTCATGATCCAACCGTAACGCCGGGGCATTCTGGTTCCTATGTTTCTGGTTATTTTGGCATCGATCTTTTTACTGGTGGCTCTAACAGACTTAGCATTAATGACATCGGCAACGTGGGCATCGGGACGACAGCTCCCGCTTATCATTTACAAGTAGAGAGCACGAGCGATAATCAATTTCAAGTATTAGGAAAAGGCACGAGCTATGGAGGAACAGTTCTTGCAAATATTTATAGTGAGAGAAATGTTGCTGGGGCTAATGCATTATTAAAAGTCGGGTCAGCTTATGCACCAAATGCTTTTTATATTCAAGATTCCGGTAACGTCGGCATCGGGACGACAGCACCGAATAATAAGTTGGAAGTGTATGGCACCTCTACCGCTCCTGATCTTTCTTCATATACTGGATTGGCAAACGTTCATGGGTCAGTTGGTGTGGAATTAGAATTTGGTAGTGGCTCTTCTTCTCCTTACGGGATGTGGATGCAATCTTCGAATCATTACGGTACTGCATATCCACTGAACCTAAACCCCCTCGGTGGCAATGTCGGCATCGGCACAACGAGCCCAGGCAATACTTTGCAAGTAAACGGCGGCATCACCATGCAAAATTCAGTCGACAATTCGTTCGTCATGAATCATTCTGGCACTAACGGCAACAACTGGGCAATTTCGAACATCGCTGGCGCTGGGAATGCTGGAGGTATGCGCTTTTATAACGGAACCAATACAGCAGAGTATATGCGCATCACCAATTCCGGCAACGTCGGCATAGGGACGACGAGTCCGGCGACTAAATTACACGTTGATTTTGGTAGTCAAATAGCCGGATCGTATGGCGATGCGGCGACAGCAATTAAAATTACTGGAACAAATGATGCTTCTTCTGTTTACGGTGGTATTGTTTGGAAAGATACGGATAGCGGTGGAACGGAAGCATTTGGAATTTATCCAATTAGAACAGGAAGTGGAATAAATCGACTTGATATTACGAACAATCAGGCACCGCTGATGACTATTTTAGGCGGTGGCAACGTCGGCATCGGGACGACGAACCCAGTGGCAAAATTAGATACAAGGGGAGAGGCATATTTCGAAAAAAGTGGTGTTGCAAATTCTACTTATACTTTTGATTCGATTGGCTATTCAACAAATAATCCTTTTCCCTCTCAAGGCGGAAACACTGATTGGTCAGGCCTTATATTAAATCAAGGTTTTAACAATGGAGGATTTTATCATCTAGGATTTAGTATTTATACCGACAATCAAACGAGTCCTACCTACGCTACAGCAAGATTAAATTCCTGGAGAGATGTAGCAGGGCCTTATCCTAACTTAGAGCTCGCTGCAAGTAATAATATTTGGCTCTCAGCTAATAAAGTCGGCATCGGGACGACAGCACCCGGATATAAACTTACTCTCAACGGTCAACCGGCTGCCAATGGTTACACGGCTTGGACCAACTACTCCGATTCAAGATTAAAAGAAAACATTACTCCTCTCGTCAATGGATCAGTTTTAGATAAGATTTCCCAATTAAATCCCGTCACTTTCAATTATAATTCTCTTACAGGCTACGATGCAGAAACGAGAGCTAGGAGAGTTTCAGGTTTCATTGCTCAAGACTTGCAAAAAGTTTTCCCCGAAATGGTGGGAGAAACCCAGATCAATGGGACGACCTATCTTGATATCAACCTCTCCGATTTACAACTATATTTATTGGAAGGTATTCAAGAACTAGCCGTTCAAACATCAAGCATTAATAATAACTGGGTTATGCAGAATGGACAGATCAAGATTACTAGCTTGGAAGATCAAATCGCTGAATTGAACAATGAATGGGTAATTAATAATGGAGAGGATGAGATTGAACAATTAAAAGCCAGAGTGGCGGAGCTGGAGGCGCAAGGATCAAGTAGCAAGGAGCAAGAGACAATAGACCAAACAGATTCTAATGACAATAATAGCGGAGAAGACAATGAAAATGTGAATGAGAACCTCAATCTTAATGAAAACTTAAACAGTAACAATAATGAGAATGATAATTCAAACGACAATCTAAACATTGATCAAAAAATCAACGATCAGCTGTCTTTGTTGGGCATTGGAGATATTGGCGGAACGGTGACCGCGTTTTTCAAGGAAGTGTGGTTTGAAGCTAAGGTGACCTTTGAAAAGGCCGTAGTGTTTGCGGCGGAGGTGACGTTTGGCGGAAGAGTCACTTTCCAAGATCAAGATATGGGCGGAAAGACCGTCATTGAGAGCGGAACGGACTCGGTGACGGTCACTTTTGCCAAACCTTTCACCAAAACCCCCGTCATCACACTGACGCCGGAGGGTGGCAACACCGATTTCTACTTGACGGAAACGAGTGAAAAAGGTTTTACCATAAAAATCAATCAACCCTCTGCACAAAATATCACCTTCAACTGGATTGCACTTGAGATTGGCGCCGCCGAATAATAACGACCGGCCAAGCGATGTTTAGCCTTACGCCCCGAGGGCGGTCTTGTCCTCCGGAAAATTTTATCTTACCATTGGTGCGCATAATCATTAATGTGGGTTGTTATGTCAAAATTAAAGCAAGACAGCAGAAAAAAAACACCAACTGAAAACACGGAAAAAAAATATGAAGAGCTAAAAATTCAGAATGAAGAATATCTAGCGGGTTGGCAGAGATGCAAAGCCGATTTTGAAAATTACAAAAAAAGACAGGAGGAGTGGGCGGAAAATTTCAGAAAATACGCTCACGAAGATCTGGTCGCTCAAATCATACCCCTAATAGATAATTTAATACTCGCTCTTTCTCACATCCCCGACACGGAAGAAAACAAAAACTGGCGTCTCGGTCTCGATCAAATTGTCAAACAGGGAGAGAACATTCTGATCAACAATAAGGTGGAAATTATCGAAGTCAAAAAAGGCGAAGAATTCAATCCGGAAGAGCAGGAATGCCTTAACGAAAACAATGACAATAGCGCCCCCTCTTCCCCAAATCAAAAAAATAAGCTTACAGTGAGTAAAGTACTAAAAAGAGGTTATCGAATGGGAGGGAAAATCATTCAACCGGCCCTGGTGGTTCTTGGATAGTTGGGTGCGGTTTTCTAACTTTTAGCTTAAATTATGAGTACAAACGAAGATTCCCCGAGTAGTAAGCCGCGATGGCGTCTTCCCAACTGGGAACAAATCGTTTTTTTAGTGAAAGCCTTGTCTCTCAAGGAAAAAATTGTCGTTTTAAGTGCAATTTGTCTAGCTTGGCTTCTTCTTTCCGGCTGGGGAATGACTATTTATCTCACCAAGACGGACCAGCAACCGGCGGTTGGCGGTAGCTATTCGGAAGGTGTGCAAGGCCAACCTCTGTATATCAACCCGATTCTTGCCAGTAGCAATCCGGCGGACAGCGATTTAAGTTTGCTCATTTTTTCTTCTCTTTTTCGCTATAACAAGGAGGGAAAACTGGAGCAAGATCTGACCGAAAGTTGGAATCGCTCGGAAGACGGTATGATTTATTCAATCAAAATCAAAAATGGCGTTAAATGGCATGACGGAAAACCTTTAACGGCGGAAGATATTATTTTCACTCTCAATCTGATTCGCAATCCGGCCTTCGGATCAAGTTTGCGGGGAGTTTGGGAAGGAACGGAAGTTAAGAAAATCGACGGTCAAACAATCGAATTTAAAATCAAAAAAGCTTTTACCCCCTTCCTGCACAATTTGACTTTCGGGATTTTGCCAAAGCACCTTTGGGAAAATGTTACCAGCGATAAATTCACTTTAACGGAACTGAATAAAAATCCGGTTGGAAGCGGACCATTCACCTTCAAAGAGATGAAGAAAAACAAAGATGGAAAGATAATGTCTGTCACCCTAAACTCAAATCGCGACTATTACGGCAAAAAATCCAATTTGAAAGAAGTCACCTTTAGTTTCTACGAAACAACCGACGAATTGGTTGACGCTTATAAAAGGGAAGAGATCGACGGTATCTCCTATCTGGAAGTCGAATCTCTAAAAAATGTTAGTGGTCTGCCCTCCTTCAAAATTTACGAATTACCGACCACTCGAGTCTATGGAGTTTTCTTCAATCCCAAAAAAAGCGCTCTGTTGGCGGAAAAAGAGTTGCGAAAAATTCTTGGATTGGCCGTCAACAAAGAGGCCATGCTGGCGGAAGTTCTTAATAACCGAGGTACGGTTGTCAGCACCCCGCTTCTGCCCAATATGCTAGGCTTTGATCAAAATCTTAACCGTTACGACTATAATCCGGAAAAGGCGAAGAAAGATCTCGACAAAGCCGGTTGGAAAAAACTCAGTGAGAAGGAGCTAAAAAAATTAAAGGAGGAAGGGGAAGGCCGAGAGAATGTTCTTTATAACGAACAAGAAAAACAATTTTTAAGTTTTACGCTATCTGTACCGGATTATCCCGAGTTGGTCAAAACGGCCGATTTCTTGAAGAGAGAATGGGAAAAAATCGGGGTCAGAGTCGATTTGGATATTGTTGACACTTCGGAAACCCTGCAAAATAAAATTAGTACTCGAGAATATGAAGCTTTACTCTTCGGAGAAGTTTTGCAAGCCGATCCGGACCCGACGCCCTTCTGGCATTCCGGGAGCAAGCAAGCTCCGGGATTAAATTTATCTCTTTTTGAAAACGATGAAGTTGATAAGCTCTTGGATAGCGCTCGACAGGAAGTCAACGAGGAAGAAAGGGCTAAAAGCTACCGTCGTTTTCAAGAAATCGTGGCGGAGGAATCGCCCGCACTTTTTCTTTTTTCTCCTTCCTATATTTACGGTCTGAAAAACACTTATTCGGGAGTCGGCGTTAAAATTATTTACAATCAAGCCCAAAGATTAAATGACTTGGGAGAACGATATTTGTTCACCGCTCGCACTAAAAAGTAAAAATCGGAAGATATTTCTAAATCAATAAAAAATAAAAATGCCAAAAAAAACCTTGGTGCTAAATTTCGGCGGATCAATTTTTTCACCGGCAACGGCCGAATTTGATTTTAACGCTCTGAAGAATCTAAAAAAATTGGCCGAAAAGCTAAAAAAACAGTTCCGTCTTATCGTTGTCGTCGGTGGAGGAAAAACCTCCCGCCATTATCAAAATTTGGCCCTTAAAGCGGGTATCCGTCAAGCTGAATCACTTGATTGGATCGGCGTTAGGCTCACTCATCTCAATGCGGAATTGATTAAATCTTTTTTTGGCAAGGATGCCTTTGATCAAATAATTATTTCGGAAGATCAAAAATACAACTGGAAAAAAGGGGTTTTGGTCAGCGGGGGCTGGCATCCCGGTCGATCAACCGATTTTGTTGCTTCCAAACTAGCTCTTCGTCATAAAGCGGAAATAATTATCGTGGCAACCAATGTCGATTTTATTTACGATAAAGATCCGAATCTCCATTCTGACGCCCAAAAAATCGACCGAATTGAGTGGAAAAATTTCGAAAAAATCGTCCCTTCCGCCAAGCGTTGGACCCCGGGAATGTCCGCCCCTCTCGATCCGGAAGCGGTGAAAGTTTGCAAAAAAAATAAAATGAGGATTATATTTCTAGACGGGAGAAAATTCAAAAATATCTTAAGGGCCATTAAAGGAAAGTCTTTTTCTGGGACTTTGGTTTTTTAGTCTTCCGCTGAAAAGACTTTACAAAAAGAATCTTTTCTTATTAAACTTAATTGGCCGAATTTAGGCTTGATTTTTGTTTTTTTAATTTTCAATTTTTCTTATCATGGCAAGAAGTCTTAAAAAAGGTTTTTTCACCGACGAAAAATTAATGAAGAAAGTGCTGGGGAGAAATGCCGGCGATAAGTCTGCAATCAAGACTTGGAGTCGCAGTTCCACCATTACCCCGGAGATGATCGGCCTTCATTTTGAAGTCCATAACGGCAAGAGCTTCATTAAAATTTTTGTTGGGGAGGAAATGGTCGGTCATAAGCTGGGAGAATTTGCCCCCACCCGAAAGTTTGTCAAACACGGAGGCAAAATTCAGAAGGAGATCGACATGAAGAAGGCCTCCGGCGATAAGAAATAAGTTTTTATTTTTAATGTTTTCAAGTCATGGAAGTCAAGGCTTCAATAAAAAATGCACTGATGACACCGCGTAAAGCTCGGATGGTTATTGAATTGATTAGAGGCAAGACGGCTGAAGAAGCTGACAATATTCTGGCTTTTACTCCCCGAAAAGGGGCGAGAATCGTCAAAAAATTAGTTAAAAGCGCCGTTGCCAACGCTGTCAATAATTTCGGCTTGGAAAAGGGAAACCTGTTCGTTAAAACCGTGGAGGCAACAGACGGAATGGTAATGAAACGATGGTTGCCCAGAGCGCACGGTCACGCTACTCCAATTTTGAAGAGAAGAAGCCACATAAAAATCACTTTGGGAGAAATCAAAAGTGGAGAGAAAAAGATAGCCGGCAAAAAGACGGAAATTAAGACTCTGACTTACGAAGAAGTCAAAAAAGCGATTGAAGAGGCAAAAAAAGCTTCAAAAAGTCTTGACGCCAAAAAGAACAAAACCGAAAGTGAAACCAAAACTTCAAAAGATTTGGGCAAGAATAAAGGCGCCGGGCTTGGCGATGCTTTCAAAAAACTGGTTCATCGAACCGGTAAGAAAGGTTAATTAGAATTTTTTAATTTAAGAGCAATGGGTCATAAAGTTAATCCGATAAGCTTTCGCATCGATGTCAATAAACCTTGGAAATCCCGATGGTTTTCCGAGAAAGATTACGGTAAAAAATTGCGCGAAGACATTGAAATTCGAGAGGGCATCAAGAAACAGCTGAAAAGTGCCGGTATCAAAGAAGTTGAGATCGAAAGAGCCCCAAACGCCGTTCGAATCATTATTTACACCAGCAAACCGGGAGTAATTATCGGTCGGGGCGGAGCGGGCATTAACTTGGTTCGCGATAAGATTCAGCAAAAATTACAGAAAAATGAAAAGAATAAAATTCAAGTTGATTTGGATGTCAAAGAAGTTCGTTTCTTTGAAGAAAGTGCCGTTTTAGTGGCTCAAAATGTCGCCGAGCAGCTGGAAAAAAGGACTTCCTTTCGTCGCGCTCTTAAATCAACTATGGATCAAGTGATGAAGAGACCGGAAATCAAAGGAGCAAAAATTATGGTGGGAGGTCGCCTGAACGGCGCAGAAATGTCCAGACAAGAATGGCTGGCCAAAGGAGGTATTCCTCTGCACACTTTGAGGGCGGATATCGATTTCGGCAAGGCTATCGCTTACACCACTTACGGAACTATCGGCGTTAAAGTTTGGATCTATAAGGGAGAAGTTTCTGAGAAAAAACATTAAGTAAATTAAACTTTAAGGATATTAAGATATGTTGTTGCCCAAGAAAGTTAAACACAGAAAACAGCACACTCCGACATTGCGCAGAACTACCAAAAGAGGTGATCGTCTGAAATTTGGTAAATTCGGTCTCAAGGTGATGGAATCCTCCTGGATTTCTTCTCGACAGCTCGAAGCCGCTCGACGAGCAATGACCCGCTTTGTTCAAAGAGAAGGAAAAATCTGGATTAGAATTTTTCCCGATCGACCGGTAACAAAAAAAGGGGCGGAAGTGCCGATGGGAAAGGGAAAGGGAGATGTCGATCATTTTGTCGCCGTAGCTCACGCCGGTAGAATCATTTTTGAAATGGATGGTATCTCGGAAGAAACTGCCAAAGAAGCAATCCGTTTAGCCGGAAGCAAGCTTTCCGCTAAGTCAAAAATGATTGTTAAAAGATAACCATTTAATTTGAATTTATGTCAATCAAGATAAAAGAATTGCGTCAAAAATCGGAAAAGGAGTTGCTCAATTTACTCTCCGAAGAAAAGGAGGGTTTGAGAAAACTCCGTTTTTCAGACAGTGCCGGCAAACTAAAAAGAAATCATCTGTACTCGGAAAAAAGAAAGACAATCGCTCGCATTAAAACCCTCATTAAAAAGGACTAATTTTTAAAGGTAAAAGATGGAAATTACCCAAAGAGAGTCCGCCACTAAAATCAGTGTCAAAAAAATTTTCCCTCAAGAAGAATTGGCAAAATTGGAAAAATCCGTTTTAAAAGAGGAGGCTGACAATTTCAAATTTCCCGGTTTTCGACAGGGCAAGGCGCCCTTAGACAAGGTCCGAGAGAAATTAATTGAAAGTGGAAAATGGGTGGAGGCGCTTAATCTTGCTCTGCAAAGATCCTTTCTTTTTGACTGGGACGCCAAAATGGCCTCCAACGAGGGAGACTTGGTTCGTATTTTCGACTTTAAAAGCGCCGGCGACAATCCTTTGGCGATCGAGTTTGTCTGTGAAATCTTCCCTCGACTCAAAGCGGAAAAAATCAAGAAAATTTACGAAAAAATCGATATCGGCGAAAAGAAAAAAGATTTTAAAGTTGACAAGCAAGAAGTTAAAAAAACTTTGGAGGAACTTCAGAGAAGAAGAACGGTTCTGCAACCGTTTAACGGAGCGATTGAAAAGGGGAAAGACGCATTTATTAAAATCGGGCGCATAAACGGAGGTGTAACGATCCAAGATATCGTTCATTGCGGAAAAAATCGTTTGGGAGAAGAGGTTGAGAAAGCTCTGCTGGGTCTGAAGGAGGGGGAGGAAAAAATAGTAAAAACCGTTTTTGATCAAAAAACTTTAGATAAGAATCCGCAGATGGCCCCATTAGAGTTAAAAGCGGGAGAAGAAGCGGAACTCTCCTTCAAGGTGGAAAAGATTTTTTCCGCGGAAAAACCCGAGTTGAACGACGAATTTGCTAAATCCTTCGGAGATTTCAAAAATATGCAAGACTTGGAACAGAAATTAGAGGAAGGAATCATCTTGGAAAAACAACAGCAGGAGAAAGATCGTCGCCGGGAGGCTTTGGCTCTTTTTTTGCTGGACAAAATTGATTTGGAGGTTCCTTCCTCAATTGTAGAAAGAAATTTGGAGGAGGAGAAAAAAAGACTGAAAGATTATCTGGAAAAACAAGAAGAAAAAAAACAGCAGGAAATTATTGAAAGCGTTGAGAAAAGATTGAAGGACGAAATCAAGCTTCAGAGAATCATCGAGACCATCGCCTTAGAGGAAAAAATTATTCCCAACGAGAAAGAAATTGAAGAAGAAACCAATCGTATTTTAGCTCAGTATCGCACCAAAGATGAGGCGGAGAAAGCTCTGGGCCAAGTAAAAGATTTCGAATCTCGAGTTTTTCTTTCTCTGACTCATCAAAAAACTTTTGATTTTTTGGAAAAAATCAATAAAATAACGGACGATTTAAAAAATCTAAACTAAAAAAATGTATCTTATTCCAACCGTCATTGAGAAATCAAGCGAGGGGGAAAGATCTTACGATATCTACTCTCGCCTGCTCAAGGACCGCATTATCTTTTTAAGCGGGCCTATTGATGACGCCTCCGCCAACACGATTATCGCTCAGTTGCTTTTCCTGGACAGCCAAAGCAACGATCAAGAAATTCGTATCTTCATCAACTCGCCCGGCGGTTCGGTCAGCGCCGGACTGGCCATTTTCGACACAATGAACTATATTAAAAGTGAAGTTTCTACCATTTGCGTCGGATTGGCGGCCAGTATGGGGGCGGTTTTACTCTCCTCCGGCACCAAGGGAAAAAGATTGGCTCTGCCCAATTCGGAAATTATGTTGCATCAGGTAATGGGCGGAGCTCAAGGACAGGCCAGCGATATTGAAATTTCCGCCAAACATATTCTGAAAATTAAAGATCGCTTAAACCGCATTTTAGTGAAAAATACCGGCCAATCGCTTGAAGTCATTGAGAAGGACACCGACCGTGATTTCTATATGTCGGCGGAAGAAGCGAAAAAATACGGTCTGGTCGATAAGATTATCAATTAAATATTTTAATCTACGATCTTGAAAAAGAAAACCGGAAAGAAAAAATTTGGTCGCCGAATGAGAAAAATTTTCAAACAAGCGGGAAAAACGATTCCCCAGCCCAAACATTTTTCGTCGGAGCAACCGAATTCAACCGAGAAAGAGAATCTGACGAGCACAACACCGGAAATCGTCGTTTCCCAGCCAAAAAAACCTAAAAAAAGAAAGGAGAAGAAAGAAAAAAGTCAAATAGCCAAGCATCTTGATCGAGTTTTGCTCGTCAGCGCTCTATCCTTAATCTTGTTGATGATTGTTTTTCATTTGGAACGAAAAAATCAAATTCTAGAAAAAATTCAAAGCGGTTTGAAAGCCCAATTACCCATGATTTTTAGCTAATTTGCTTTTATCTTTTTTGAGTGTTACAAAATAGGGTATCGTTTATAATCAAATTATAAGGGAGGAGGTTTTTTATGGTCGAAGTTAGAAAAAAGGACAACGAAAATTCGGAAACTTTGTTAAGACGATTTACTCGCCGTTGGCAGGAGAGTGGCATTGGCGTACGAGCGCGTAAAAGACGATTTTATCAAAAGGATTTTACCAAGCGGGAAAAACGAATTCGCGCTCTTTATCGAGTAGAGAAGAAAAAAGAGTACGAAACTTTGGAAAAACTAGGTAAGCTCGAAGAGGAACATTTCCGCAAAGGAAAAATTTATCAGAGAAGATCGATTTAAATCTTTTCTTTCTTATGCTTAAAATTTTTTGGGAAGTTTCAGAAATTTCCGCCACTAAAAAGGAGATCGAAAAAGAACTCGTTTCTATTGAAAAAGAGGTTCTTCGGTCTCCTTTTTTTGTTGGCCATAAAGGAAAAAAAATTTCCGTAATATTGTGCGACAATGCTAAAATGAGTTGGCTCAATCATACTTTCCGCAAAAAAAAAGCCCCCACCGATGTTTTAAGCTTTGCCGAATCGGATTTTACAAACGGCAATCGGCTTTTGGCGGAAAAAAATTTTTTAGGCGAGATTTTCATTAATTATGATTGGCTTATTAAAGGAAAAAGTCACGGTCTCAAAGGAATAGGAGAACTTTTTATTCACGGCGCTCTACATCTAGCCGGTTTTGACCACGAAAAGGACAACGGGGAGATGAGAGAACTGGAGGAAAAATTGAAAATTTTGTAATTCTTGGTTTTGGCCTCTTTCAAAAAATCTCTTTAAAATAAGGAGTAAGGAGCAAGTGGCAAGGAGCATACAGGGGCGGGTCGAGACCCGCCCGATCATGGTTCGTAGATCTTGGAATGCATAAAGGAACAAGGGACAAGTTGCAAGGAACAAGGAGTAAGGAAGCCGTTAGTAGTTGTTTTCTTGCCCCTTGTAACTTACAACTTACAACTTGAATCTTAATGATTCCCGCAAAAAAATAAAAAAATCATTCTTCAAAATTTAATTTTCAATAAAAAAACCGCCAGATAAGAATACCTGACGGTTTGCGCTTGTGAGATTTAGTCCGTAATGCGCACTAAATCGTTTTTCTTGAGAGATTGAAAAACCTTTTTAGCGTTTTCCTCCGATAATCGCACACAACCGTGCGATGATGGTTGCGACTTGATCGGCCCCTGATGGATGAAATGCCCATCGTCCGTGAATCGCACGGCATAAGGCATTTTCGAACCATATTTTTTGGAAACATAGTCCTTGCTTTTGCCAAGGACAGGAAATTCTCCGGTGGGCGTCTCCATGCCGGGCTTGCCGGTGCAGACCTTGCCATTAAAGACCACTTTGTCGTTCTGACGGAATTCGAAAGTTTGGTCGCTCAAATCTACATTCATAACCCTTCTCGAATCTCCTGCGAAAGAGCTTCCGGCCAAAATAAACACCGAGAAAATCGCAGCGGCTATTCTTTCCATTTCCTACTCCTTTTTTGGATTTTTAAAGAACGCAGGATTATGGAAGAAAAATTAAAATTGTCAAGAGTTGCCGGGAAATTTTCTCTTTTTTTTCAAAATGTATCTGAGCTAAGGCTGAAAAGCTGGACTTTTTTCTTCTTTTATTGTACAAATCTCAGTCCAATCAAATTGACCGGTTCTTTACAAAAATTTACAGCTCGAAGAAGAAAGAGGAGGAATAGCAATGGTAGAAATATCGGAAAAAAGAGCGAAAGCGATTGAAATTTTTCAGCAGACCGGCGGGGGAATTGTCGAAAGGGAAGACTCCATTGAAGTCTTCTTCAAGGAAGCAAACCCCGAGTTGGTTTCAATCGCTGTTTTCAAAGCGCTCGAGGCCGGACTGGAGCCGATCGTCGATTGCCACGCCAAGCGCGTCGGGATCTGGCTCGGCTAGTCCATAACTCAACTTTATCAGGCGTCAGACACTATAATTTGTCCGGCGCCTTTTTTATTTGAGAAAACAAACTGTGGAAAACTTTGCGCCCTATTTTTTTTCCCTTTAAAATTGAGAAGTCTAAACATTCGTTTAGACTAAAAATAAAAAAATTATGGAAAATCAAAACGGTAGCCCCGCTAGTGGTTTTTTTGACCCTACAAAAAATTTGAGACCGATTGAACGAAAGGAAACCGATTACGGCAAGCTAGTCAATTCCGGTCCGCTGCAAGTCAATCAGCGAATGGAAACGGAAACCAACGATCGCTATAGCCCCGAGGAACGCAATAAAGAACGGCGAGAAGAAAGAATCAAAAGAGAAAATTTGCTGAACTACTATGACGCCGAGCTAAAACACGCCGAAAGAGAACTCCGAATTGTCACCGCTGAATTAAGTGAGTTGGAGAATAAGGTGAGAAACGAGGAAAAGGAAGTGAGCATCTTGATTGAGGAAGAACGGGATTTGAAATTGAAACTGGCTTTGGTTGTCAAAAGACTGCGACGATTTCAATTCGAGCTTAGAGTTCATAAAGGTGAACAGATGGAAAAAAGAATCGTGAAGAGGCGTTGGGAAGACACTTTAAAGGAGGCGGAAGCGAAAGTCAAAAAGATAAAATATGGCGATTGGAAGAGTATTCGTAAATAAATTTTGTTTTGTTTGAAATTTAACCCACAAAAATGAATGAGCAATCAACTTTGGACAAGGTCTGGCAGGCCGTACTGGGAGAAATGGAATTATTGGTCGGCAAGGCCAACTTCTCAACTTGGTTCAAAAACACCGGCTTGCTGTCTTTAGAGGAAAGTGAGGCGGTGATTCAAGTTCCCAACGCTTTTGTCAAGGAATGGTTGGCCGGAAAATATAAGAAAGAAATTCTCAGTTCTCTGAAAAAATTTTGCAGTCAAGTTAAATCCGTTCGCTATTCTATCGGCATTCAAAAAAGAAAGACGAATTCATCAGCCAATTTTTGCTACAATGGGCAAAAAACAAACAAAAAAAGCTTGAGCAGAAAGACCGCTCTCAATCTTAACTCCAACTTTAAAAAAAATCAGTACTCTATCAGAGAGATAACCGGCTTAAACCCTCGCTATACTTTTGATTCTTATATTGTCGGTAGTAATAACGCCTTGGCGGAAGCCGCCTCGAAGGCGGTCGGCGACGAACCGGGTAAAAAATATAATCCTCTTTTCATCTATGGTGGCGTCGGACTTGGGAAGACCCATTTGATCCAAGCTATTGGCAATGAAATTCTCAGCCAAAATTCCAACAGCCGAATCAAATATATCAATTCGGAAGCTTTTGCCACTGAGTTGGTGGGATCCATTCGTAAAAGAACGGTAGCCGAGTTCAAAGAAAAATACCGTCAAATTGATGTTTTGCTAATCGACGATATTCAATTTATGGGAGGAAAAGAAAAAACCCAGGAAGAATTTTTTCATCTCTTTAATCACCTTTATCAAGCCGGCAAGCAGATTGTCATTTGTAGCGACCGGCCACCGCGCGAAATCGCCACTCTGCAAGATCGACTCTGCTCTCGATTTGAGGGAGGAATGATGGCCGATATTTCTCAACCCGACCTGGAAACGCGGATTGCCATCCTTGACACCAAAGCGCGCGAACAAAATTTGGATCTGGACACGGAAATTCTCGGCTTTATCGCCTCTCGAATCCAAAATAATATTCGCGAATTGGAAGGCGCACTCAACAAATTTATCGCATCCTGTCAATTGAGCAATCAGGAATTCAGCTTGCGCAACGCTAAAAATATTTTGGCTGACATGCTAAACAGCTCCTCGCGAAAAAAGGCGGTCACCCCCAAACATATTGTTAAAAAAACGGCCAAATTTTTCAATCTTAAGATGGAAGATCTACTTAGTTCCAGCCGTCGCAGTGAGATCGTTAAACCCCGCCAAATCGCTATCTTTTTGATGCGTAAGGAAGGAAATCTTTCCTATCCGGCCATCGGCGATTTTTTTAAAAAAGATCACTCAACCATTATGCATTCCTATAATAAAATCAAAGATTCGGTGCGCCGAGACGAATCTCTGATGCGCGAAATAAACGCCGTCCGCGATTTTATTTACCGCGAAAGCTAAAGTCGTAATTTCACCGTACCGAGCAAATCGGTTCGCCTCACTTCAATCGATTGTTTTGCCATTCTTTCCAAAGCTTGCTTGGTGGGATGACCGTACATATTCTTCTTTCCAACGGAAACAACGGCCGAACGAGGGTTGACTGCTCGAAGAAAATCTTCTCCGCTTGAGAAACGACTACCGTGATGGCCTACTTTCAAAATCTCCGCTTCGATTTCGGTTGGCATCTTCTCCCGCAAAAGCTTTTCCGTTCTTATCGTTGCATCGCCCATCAGTAAAATTTCTTTTGGTTTTATCAACTTAATTACGACGCTTTCATCATTGGCATCGAGGATTTTATGTTCTGAAAAATCGATCAAAGGTGATAAAATTTTTAACTCCAAAAGCTTGTTTGAGTTATTCTTTAAATCAGAGAAAAGAAGCGATTGGCCATTTCGCGCCAAAATAATTTTCAGATCTTCAATTTTAGCTACTTGATCTACAAAAAATCGCTCCAAAGAAAATGGAGGGCCACTTTTCAAGTAGGGCACTACCAAGCAACCGATTCGGTATTTTGCCAGCACGGTTAATAGACCTTCCAGGTGGTCTTGATGATAATGCGTCAACACCACAAATTCAATTTTATTGTCGAAAAAAGGCATTTCTCGCTCCAATTCAGACATTATTTTACGACCCGGACCGCCGTCAATCAAAATTTGCAAACTCCGATCGGGCAGATTGATCAAAGTCGCATCACCTTGCCCCACATCCAAAAAGGCCAAACTGGCCGGACGATTTTTTTCCTGAAAATAGAGCAATGAAAAACCGGCGACGACAATCATCAAGAAAAAATAGAAAACAAAGAGTTTATTCTGTTGATAAAAAATAATTGTCGGTCTAAAAATTTTGCTTTTCCACTTCGATCGAATTGAAATCTTGTTTTTTTGATACTTCTCCCAATAGTCCGGATGAGAAAATTTTTTCATTCGGGCAAGAATAATCTTGGGGAACAAGTATCCTCGGACCAAGCTGTTCATTCCGATAGCTAAAACAAAAAAGATGAATAAATCTTTCGGCGAAAACTCTTTTTCCTCAAAAGCAAAAGGAATTTTAAGCAAATAATCATTAATCAAGATAATCAATTGCCAAAACCAATGCAACGGATAAGCTAAAATCAAGCTCGGCTCCAGTATTGAAATTCCAATCCAAGTCAATAAAAAATTGATTGCGAGAAAGATCATTCCCCAAGGCAATAACAGTGAAATCAGAGGTGCTAAAATCAGATTAGCCACCGGTGCGATCCACGGCAAATTGCCAAAATAAAAGACCGAAAGCGGAGCAGTAAAGAGGCTGACAACGACGCCGAAAAGGAGCACCGATCCCCAAACAACCAGTTTGCCGTTTCGTCCCCAAAATAAAATTTTGTTTAAAGGCGGAAAGACAAAAAGCATTGAAAAAACAGCCAAAAAAGAAAGCTGAAAACCGATATCGGCTACGGGGGCCAACGAATTTTGGATTAAAAGAACCACAAAGGCGAACCAAAAAATCAAAGCAGGACGAGGCAAAAAGCCGAAGCGAGTGAAAAAAAGCGCCATCATTCCCATCAGACCGGCTCTTTCCGCACAGGCGGGTGCGCCGGAAAGAAAAAGGTAAAAAGCGATAAAAATCAAATTCAGCATCAAGGAAAGCCCGCCCGAAATCCCGATTCGAGCGAAAACAGCACTAAAAACAAAAATTAAAAAAGTAACATGAGAGCCACTGATAGAAAGAATATGAATCAAACCACTGCGGGAAAGAGGAGTTCGAACCGTTTCCGGTATTTCCCCCTGATCGCCCAAAACCATCGCTTTTATCACGGAGGCTTCCGGCTCCTTTACCGTGCGACCAAGCCAATCGCGCATTCGCTCTCTCCATTCCGCCAGCACAACCAAAAAGCGCTCCGTCAAAGAAAACGGTTTTGCCTCAAATGACCGACCGGTAATCTCCGGATCTTGGATTAAAGCAAAAATACCTCTACCCGCCAGGAAAAGAGGATAGGAAAAATTTGATTTGTCATCGGCCTCCGGTTTTTTGATTTTTCCCCTGAAATTTACCTCCTCCAAATATTCAAAATCATAATGAGCGTGAGAAAGGACTAAAAGCAACCGGCCCGATTTTTCAAGAGAACGATTGTCGGCCCCTAATTCCACTTCCAGAAGAGTTTTTTCCAATCGTTGACTCGGCCAGGAAACAATTCTTCCCTTCAACTCAAGCTTTTCGCCGGCCAGAGAACAAATATTGTCTTTAGGGCAAATTAAAAAATCGTTGTTTGACCAATAAAAACCTATAAAAGCTCCCAGAATAAGCATTTTGAGCAAATTTTTTAATCGGCAAGTCCAATCCAAAATAAAAATTAAAAAATAATTATTGGGATTTTAATAAAAAAGACTTAAAATTTCATTAAATTCTAATTAAAACAAAAATAGATTTTCAACATGGAAGGCAAAAAAAATATCCGGAGACGGAACGGATTTACCTTGGTTGAGACATTGGTTGGCGTTTTTTTATTGGCCATTTTGGCTACCGGCATTTACGGATCTTTCGCTTTCGGGATGAAAATCTCTACTCAAAATCGTCTGCGGATACAGGCAACGGCTGTGGCGGAAAGGCGAATCGAGGCGATCAAGGCGATGAACTATGAAGATATCGGCACCGCGGGTAGCGTTCCGAACGGCTATGTCCCAAAAACCGAGACAGAAACAATTGACACTAACACTTTCACTACCGCCGTTAAAATCTCTTATGTCGACGACCCTTATGACGACACCTTTCCGACGGATATCGCCCCCTACGATTACAAGAAAGTGGAAGTACGCGTTAGCTGGCCTTCAAATATGGAGAGTAAAGATATCGTGATGACCACCATTATTTCTCCACCTAAAATTGAAACTAATTTAGGAACGGGCGTCCTAGTGATTAACAGCGTTGACGGGAACGGTTTGCCCGTCCCCAATTGCGCTCTCAACATCAAAAACAGTGGAACAAATCCGCCCATCGATTTCTCGACGGAAACGGACGGAGACGGAACTTTTGTGCTTATTGGAGCGCCTTCCGAGACGGGTAGTTTCGAAATTAGTCTTTCAAAGGCCGGCTATGAGAGTGTTAAAACTTATCCGCCCTATCCAACTTCATCCTTCAACCCGATTGATCCGCATGTAACCGTGACGGAAGGCAAAATCACCAGTAAAACATTTGTTATGGACAAAACCAGCACTTTAGTTTTAAACTTTAAAGATACCCTCGATGCCGTCGTTCCCGATGTGGCTTTTTCTTTGAAAGGTGGCCGTATCATTGGCACCACTGTCGCCGCCGCTCCGCAAAATGTCTATTTCTACGATCAAAGTAGCTTAACGGCTGATGCGAACGGCATTTGGCAAGCATCCGAATTGGGTAAAGGGCCATATTATTTTACTTTTGCGTCCAACCCCAACTATGAAGAAATTTACAGTGGTTCTC
>CALFZX010000003.1 GCA_937952315.1 uncultured bacterium | reverse complement strand
TATTATTTTACTTTTGCGTCCAACCCCAACTATGAAGAAATTTACAGTGGTTCTCTGTCTCCTTGGTCGCTCGCTTCAGATACCACTCTCACCGTTAATCCGCTTTTGGGAGCTAAAACTCAAAATATTCTCGTCATTCAAGTCAAAAATCGAACGGGTGGTGCCCCGATCGTTGGCGCCTTAGTTAATATTAAAGACACTGCCGGCGTTCTTTTTCAAGAGGCGCTCACCGATGTCAACGGCTTTGTTTATTTCCCTCAAATCGCCGATCCGGCTAAAGTCTTTCTTAATGCCAGATACAACATCACCGTCACTAAAAGCGGCTTTCGCAATTTAACCGATTCGGCCACTTTCGCCGGCGGTATTATTCGCAAAACAGAGCTGATTCGTCGCTAAACCAAATAAAAAAGCGACCGGTCGAGTAACGACTGATCGCTTGGTTGTTGATTTTGAGATTCTTCAAATTATTTTACATACATTCTTCCGCCAATCGAGCAAGCTCGGAACGAACCGTGTCATTAAAATTAGTCACTCCGACCAATTTTTTATTGGACATACGGGCCATTCCATAAGCCAAACCGCTAGATTTCGGCTCGATTCGAGTCTTAGTGTCAATTTGACCCAAATCACCAGTGAAGATCATCTTGGTGCCTTCTCCCACCCTTGTGACGATAGTCTTGATTTGATGCGGAGTTAAATTTTGCGCCTCCTCAACAATAATTATCGTGTCGGTGAAAGTCACTCCTCGAATATAATCAATCGGCTCAAAAGTCATTTTCCCTTTGTTATTGACAACCTTTTCCACGGTGTCGGCATCCACATTCGGGCGTTGTTTTCTCCCCTTGACAAGAGTGGCTCCGGCCCCCTTACAATTTTTTTGTACCACTTCGAGAGCGTGATCCAACGGTCTTCTCCAAGGTGCCATTTTCTCATCCAAACCGCCTGGCAGATAACCCAGATTATCCTTGTCTTCGAGATGGGTTAAAGGATGAGCCACGATGATTCGGTCAAAAGAGCTCCGTTGAGCTAAAGCGCTGGCAATAGCCAAAAGAGTTTTTCCCGTGCCGGCGCCCCCTTGAAAGAAAACCAATCTTATTTCCGGATCAAGCAGTTGCTCCATCCCAAAATATTGGGACCAGTTCGGTCCGTTGCCTTCGATATTTCGCGGAGTGATACCCAACAAATTGATATTGTTCGGCAAACTTCGAAAAAAATCCCCTTTCCGAAGGGCAAAAAATGATTGCCAACCGTCACCGTTATGATCCGAATAGCAGACCACCCCTTCATTCTCGACTATTTCACCGTGCTTCTCCGGATTATATTCAAAAAACTTTCTTCCCGATCCGTAATTTCCATCTTCCACTTTGTGAATTTCATCGCCTTCAAGATTGATCGTTTTCGGTTTTTGATATCTTGGCACTTCAACCCGATCATGAATATAATCTTCCACTTTTAATTTTAAGTGACTACCGACGATTTGAACACCGATATCTTTAGAAACTAAAGATAAAGATTTACTTTCCCCCTTGCGCTGAGCAAACATTTTGGCCGTCGCGATGATTTGATGATCTCGGTTATTTTTGTCAAGCCCTTTAAAAAAATTCGATTTCGGATGGTCGGCAATAATCAAACTGTTATCACCGCTAGCTTGAATTTCGCGAATTTTTCGCAACGCTTTTCTTGCATCAATCCCCTTGTTGGGTTTGTCTTTAAGATTGTCCAACTCAAAAATCACCGCCATAGGAACAATCAACCGGCAACGATCACCTCTGAGCACATCAACGGAATCCGGATCGTAAATATAAACATTCGTATCGGCAACTCTGTCTTCCTTAAAATTAAACATAAAAAAACCTCCTTTGAGAATCTCAAAATTTTTAAAGAACTTACTTCATCAGGTCTTTCTAGATTAATTTTTCGTTTTTAGGAAATTTTTAAACTCCGATTTTAACTTTTTTATAATTAAGCTCTATAATTAAATGAATTTTTGATTAAAAATCAATGAAGAATTTTGTGTTGTATTTGATTTGGCGACCATTGGGCTTTATTCTTGCCTATTGGCGTTTTGTCGGACGATTCGCCCTTTTTTTGGGGCATCTTTTTGCGGTGCCGTTGCTGTTGAAAACTTTTTTTTCTCCTTGGAAGAGAGATTTAACCGTTTCCGGCCGGGAAGGCTTTGATCCGAAAGAATGGTTTAACCGTCATTTATTCAACTTGTTTTCTCGTTTTATCGGATTTTTTGCCAAAATTACGGCTATCGTTTTTTGGACGATACTTGAAATTCTCTGGCTTCTTGGATCAATTCTTCTTTTTTTGCCTTTTTATACGGCACCGCTGGTTGCTCCAATTTTAATTATTCTGGCGGGATTGAATTTTTCCGGCTGGGAAATAGTTTTACTGACTTTGGGCGAGGGCCCTGTTCAAGGAGCAATCTTATTATTTTTAGGTTCAATGTTAGTATTATTTGAGCTAAAAGTGATGCGGGGCTTTTTCCTGATGCATAAGATTCAGCCGAATGAAGCCGATCCGAATCTTTCCGACCTTTGGTTTTTGAATCTCTGCAATCATTTTCTGATTGAGCCGGCAGAATTAAAAGCTGTTTGGCTTAAAGACGAAATGAAAAAAATACTACTTTCCGCTCACATCACCCGCAAAGAATTCGATAAAATATTGGAATACGCAATTAATCGACAGGCTTTTGCACTAAAAAATCGGGCTTGGTGGCTCACGGAAAATCTTTGGCGGATTCGTCCCCTAACGGAAGATTGGGTTTTCGGTTGGACTTTTAATCTGAATCGTTTCAGCGCACCCCTAAGAAAAACTCGCACCCTCTATCTGGCGAATAATCATCCTAAAGAACTGGAAATTGTCGAAAGCAATTTAGCGGAGAACAAGGGAATCAACCTGGTCATAACGGCGGAAAACGGCACCGGTCGAAGGCGTCTGATCGAAAATTTGGCCGTCAATCTGGAGACTCGCAATGTTCCAACTCCACTGCTGGGAAAAAAAATTGTCGAGTTGAGATTAGAAAATATCATCGCTCTTTCACAAACGGACGAAGAAAAAGTTTATCTACTGGAGAAAATCTTCACAGAGACCGTTTCGGCTGGCAATATCATTCTGTTCATCCCCGAGCTGAAAAACTATCTTGGTTCCGGTGAATCGGGAGAACAGCTTGGTCGCACCGATATTGCTCCTATTTTGATGAATTTTTTAACCAATGCCGATCTTCAGATCATTACGATGGCAACCCCCGACGAAATCCATCAAGTGATGAAAAACCGTTTCGAGCTGAGCAAGCATTTTCACTTGATCAAGCTTGAAGAGCCGTTATTGGAAGATTGCTTGCCGGTAATCTTTGAAAAAACAGAAGAATTGGAAGCCAAATTCGGAGTGCTTATCCCCTTTGGCGCGCAAAGACGGGCGTTAGAAATCGCCGATCGTTATTTAAGCGGCCAAGCGATGCCTCAAAGAGCTCTTGATTTTTTGGAAGAAGCCGTTGCCTTCAATCATCAAAATAACCCGGGAGACCACATTGTCAAAGAAAATGATATTGAGACCTTTGCTTCCGATAAGGTAGGCTCTCCCGTCGGCGCCCCCGTTGAGGAGGAGAAAAAAAGATTGGCCGGTTTGGCCGATGAGCTGAATCAAAAAATAATCGGGCAGGAAGAGGCGGTTTCCGTCGTTGTTTCCGCCCTTTTGCGCCGCCGAATGGATGTTTCCAACCCTAATCGACCGACCGGTTGCTTTCTGTTCTTGGGACCGACCGGCACGGGTAAGACTCACACCGCCGAAACTTTGGCGGAGATGTACTTTCAAGGAGAAGATCGGATGGCTCGGCTTGATATGTCCGAGTTTCAAGGAGCCGGCGCGTTGGAAAAATTATTGGGCGACAGCGAGGGCGAGATTGAAGGATTTTTTCATAAAATTTTGGTCGATAATCCTTTCAATCTGATCTTGCTCGACGAACTGGAAAAAGCGGATCCATCGGTCCACAAACTGCTTTTGCAAATTATGGAAGAAGGAATAGCGCGGACGGGTCGCGGTAAAAAGCTAAACTTCAGAGAGACGATAATCATCGCCACCTCGAACGCGGCGGCGCTCCTGATTCAGGATATGGTCAAGAAGGGAAATGACGGTGAGGAGATCAAGAAGGCAGTTCTGGAGAAAATTCAGCAGGACGGGATTTTTTCACCGGAAATGCTCAATCGCTTTGACGGCGTTGTCGTTTTTGAACCCCTCAGCCTTGAAAGTCTTATCGCCGTAGCCGGCCTGAATCTCAATAAACTGAAAAAGCGCCTTGAAGGCAAGGAAATTATTATTGATTTTGACGAAGAATTTCAGCAAAAATTAGCCGAAAAAGGTTTTGATCCAATTTTCGGCGCTCGCGAACTCCGTCGCGTCGTGGAAAAAGATATTGAGGAAAAAATTGCCCGCGA
>CALFZX010000002.1 GCA_937952315.1 uncultured bacterium | reverse complement strand
TTATGGGCCGTTAGCTCAGTTGGTAGAGCGCTACATTCGCATTGTAGAGGTCACCGGTTCGATTCCGGTACGGTCCACTTAGAATTTATTCACCGTGAAAAGTTCGCAAGAAAGATTTGAATCGAATTTTTAGTTCCGGAAAGTCTTCCAAATTGGCCGATTTGGCTAAAATTAAATCCGCTCCGCCTTTTGCTGTCTTAATCAGCTCTCCATCGGAGAGGCTGGCCATCGTTAAATCAGGCAAACCGGATTGACGAATTCCGATAAAATCTCCCGGGCCACGCAATTTCAAATCAGCCTCCGCCAGTTTGAAACCATCATTAGTTTTTACCAGAGCCTCTAACCGTCGATTGGCCGTTACTCCTCCTTCGGAAAGAGACAGAAAACAGTACGATTGAAAATTCGATCGGCCAACTCGACCACGAAATTGATGAAGCTGAGCGAGACCGAATCTTTCCGCTCCCTCGATTAGCATAATGGTTGCGTTGGGAACATCAACACCCACTTCAACCACGGAAGTTGAAACTAGAATTTGACTTTTACCCGCTTTAAAATCGCGCATTATTCTATCTTTTTCTTCGCCTTTCATTTTACCGTGCAAGGTTGCAATTTTAAATTCAGGAAAAACTTTCTTCGCCAAATATTCACTCTCCTTCTTGACCGCTTTTATTTCAATTTTGGCCAGTTCATTAAAATCATAGCTTGGCATAGGCAAGTTTAGTCCTTTTTCGGAAAACGGATTTTCTTCATCTTCACCGATCAAAGGGCAAATCACAAAAGCTTGTCTTCCTTTTAAAATTTCTTGCCTAATAAAAGCATAGGCCTTTTCCCGACCCGCCTCCGGCACTATTCGTGTAATAATATCCCGCCTTCCCGCCGGCAGTTCATTAAGAATCGACAGCTCCAAATCCGAATAGACCGCTAAAGCCAGAGTCCTAGGAATGGGCGTCGCGCTCATCGAAAGCAGATGGGGAACTTCCCTCTCCAAAGAACTGATTTTATTTTGTAAAAAAGACCTTTGGTTGACACCAAATCGATGTTGTTCGTCGATCACCACTAAACCCAATTTTTTAAAATCAATCTCTTTTTGCAGCACCGCATGAGTGCCGGCAATAATCTTGATTTTCCCTGACTTAATCAACTTTATAGCTTGTCCTTTGGATAGCTTTTCTGCTATCGTCGCCTTTTTTGAACGGGTAAAAACTCCTATCTCCTCCTTTTTAAAAATTCCTTCAAAAAATTTAGTGAGAGTTTTCCAGTGTTGAACGGCCAAAATCTCCGTTGGCGCCAAAAAAACCACTTGAAAACCGTTTTTAGCCGTCACCAAAGAAGCAATTCCGGCCACCACCGTCTTTCCGGATCCGACATCTCCTTCCAGCAATCGATTCATCGGAAATCCTTTGCCCAAATCCTGAATGATCTCCCAGCTCGCTCTCCGCTGGGCGTTAGTCAGTTTAAAGGGCAAGTTATTAACAAATTTTTTGACTACTCTAATTTTGGGAATGATGGAAGGCGCCTTATTTTTTTTCCACTTATTTCGTCTCTGGCCTAAATAAAGCTGGATAAGAAAAAGCTCTTCAAAGGCCAACCTTCGACGAGCTTCATTTTTTCTATTCTCGGAAGCGGGACGATGAATTTCCCGAATTGCTTCTCCCAGCCCCATCAAATTAAAATTTTTCAATAAAATAGCAGGAAGAGTTTCAGGAATTTGACTGCAGAGAGACAGCAAGGGAAAAATTATTTTTCTCAAGAAGCGCGAATTTATTATATAGTCTTCGTGATAGACGGGCAATAAAGCGCCGGTGTTGACAGTCGGATTGTCGCTCCGTTCAAAAGTGGGGTTGGTCATAGTCAAAAAATTGCCGTTTAGATCAACTTTTCCGCTAAACCGATAGGTCGCCTCCTGAGCCAAACTATTTATTAAATAAGGTTGATTAAACCAAACTATTTTCAACAGACCGGTTTTGTCAAAAACCGTTCCCTCTATTAAAGATAGTCCCCGACGACGAGTAGTTTTTTTCTGAAAACTTTTTAGTACTCCTTCAACCGTCACCTTCTCTCCCGGCCTCAACCCTCTAATATCCCTAATTTCGGCAAAATTTTCGTAACGAAAAGGAAAATAAAAAAGCAAGTCTTTAACTGTCCTGACCCCTTTCTTACCAAGAGCCAAAGTGTAACGGGAACCGACACCCTTAACTCGACTGATGGGGGTGTTTAAGCCGATCTTTTTTTCTACCTCTTTGCTCAGCATAAGTTTCATTGAAATAAAATATCCTTTGATTTATTTTAACGATAAATTTCAAAAGTAACTATTTATCAATAAATATATTCGTAATGCTTGATTAGCGCTTTTCTTTCCGCTCTGACAAAAATGATACTCACCAAATCAATTCTCCAATCGGGAAAATCATTAAGCTTTTCGGAGCTTACTTCTCGACCCCAAATTGCTTCCATATTTTTCAGAAAATGTTCCGCCGTTTTTTCTATTCGACGAATCTTGGGGAAGCTTACGGATTCTTCCGGCGTTATAAAATCGTCTTTTTCCGCTTCAAACCGTTCTTCGACCCACTTGCTACGAACTTCTACAAAGACCAAATCTTTATTAGTATCAACTGCAATCAGATCCACTTCGCCGACAAAAGTTCGATATTTTCGGCCGATAATTTTAAATCCTTTGGCCAAAAGATATTTCTCCGCACATTGCTCACCCACATCCCCCCTGACCTTTGTGTTTTGCATAATTAATCATTTAAAAATAAACTAGGAGCTTGAATCGGGTAGTCGATACTGTATCGCCTCCGCCAAATGTCGAACTTCTAACTTTTCGACTTTCTCAAGATCTGCAATAGTTCTGGCAATTTTTAGAATTCGAAAATAACTGCGAGCGGAAAGATTAAACTTTTTGACTGCCCTCATTATTAGATCTCTTCCCGATTCGTCTATTTGACAATGCTCTTTGATGAGTGGATTAGTCATTTCGGCATTGCAAAAAATCGGTTCTCCCTTAAAACGATTAAGCTGAATTTGTCGAGCTTGCTGGACTCTCCTTCTGACGGTTAACGAATTTTCCGTTTCCTCCTCAACGGCTAATTTCTGATATTCCACTCGCGGAACACCCACAAAAAGATCGATTCGATCACCAATCGGACCGGAAAGTTTTTTCTGATACTGAATAATGGCCGAAGGAGAACAAGTGCATTCTTTCTCCGGATCAGTAGCGAAACCGCAAGGACAAGGATTCATTGCCGCCACTAAAATAAAACGAGCCGGAAAAGTTACAGAGCCGGCCGCCCTAGAGATAGTAACGATTCCGTCTTCCAACGGCTGTCTCAAACAATCCAAGGCCTTGGCGGAAAATTCTAAAAATTCATCCAAAAACAAAACTCCGCGATGGGCCAAGCTAATTTCTCCCGGTCGAGGATTGGTGCCTCCCCCGATTAAAGCCGCGTTGGAAGCCGTATGATGGGGGGAGCGAAAAGGTCGCTCTCGAACCAATGGAGAATTTCGATCAATTTTTCCCGCTACGCTCCAAATTTTTGTCGTCTCCAAACATTCTTCCATGCTCATATCTGGCAAAATGCTGGGAAAAGTTCTGGCCAACAAAGTTTTACCCGACCCGGGCGGCCCGATTAAACAAACATTATGACCACCGGCCGCCACAATCTCCATCGCTCTTTTGACATATTCTTGCCCTCTGACATCGCGCATATCAAAACCATAAAAAGATCTATTCCCACAAAATTTTTCCTTCTCAACCGGCTTTAATTTTAATTCTCCGCGTAAAAAAGCGATCAACTCCGCCAGATCTCGAATAGCAAAAATATTTATTCCTTTGATCAGAGAAGTTTCTTTCGCATTTTCCCAAGGTAAAAATATGTTCTTAAAGCCCTGCTTCTTAGCTGAAATAACAATAGGCAAAATACCGTTGATTCCTCGCAATCGTCCGCTCAAAGCCAGCTCCCCGACAAAAAGGCTGTCGGCAAAAAATGGACTGTCAGCCGGTATCTGATGACTGGCCGAAAGCAAACCGACCGCGATTGGCAAATCATAAACCACCCCTTCTTTTCTTAAATCGGCCGGCGCTAAATTAATTATAACCACCCCCAAGCGATGAGGCGGAATTGCACCGGAGTTTTTTAAAGCGGAGCTGACTCTTTGATTGGACTCCTTAATGGCGGTATCGGGCAGGCCGACAATATTGAATTTGTGCGTTCCAACAAAAAAGTCCGTTTCCACTTCCACGACTACCGAGTCCAGACCGATGATGGCGCAGGATTTGATTTTGCTGGTACTTTTCATTAAGTTAAATCAGTAATTAGCGAGGAAAGACATTCGCGAGAAGAATCAGAATCGAATGCCTAACGCCCGCAGTCTGCCATAGACTCCTTAAAAAAAACTTAAATTTAACTTAAAAGAAAAATAGAAAAACAGCCTAAATTTTTTTATGCTTGATTTTGAAAGTGAATTTCCATTTACCGTTTTCTTCTTTTCCCTCTATCAATAAAAAATTATCCAGCTTATCGGCCTGCTGTTTGAAAGATTTTTCGGAAAAAAAAGGAATTACACCCCGCCACAATACCAACTTTCGGCTCCAAGCATTATGATTACCCAAAAAACACCAAATCGGCATCTCCGGCCTTAAATTGGAAACCGCTTTAATCAAACTGGGCGGAACATTTTTCATGACTATCGCCTTCGGTGCGGAATTGATCGAAACATTATATATGCTTTGGGAAGCCATTTCTACGAAATCGTCAGCCGGTCGATTTCTTTTTTTTTCCAATTCAGGAATCTCATTCAAATCATCAAAGGGCGATTTTTCAGTAATTCGAACAATTTTACTCATCATCTGAACGGAACGAAGCGGGTATTTGCCACTAGCGGTCTCTCCGGAAAGCATCACCGCATCGGCACGATCGATAACCGCATTGGCTACATCAGTCAACTCCGCTCGGGTTGGTCGAGGAAAGTCCGTCATCGATTCAAGCATATTGGTTGCAACAATAACGGGAATGCCTTTTTTAATGCAATGCCGAATAATTATTTTTTGATAAATCGGCACTTTTTCCGGTGGTGCCTCCACCCCCATGTCGCCTCGCGCCACCATCACTCCGTCAGCCACTTCCAGAATTTCCTTTAAATTGCCTAACGCCGTCAGAGTCTCAATTTTTGCTATAATTAAAGGCAAACCTGTTTTTTTGCCTAAAACGCTCTCCATACGATGACGCAAATCGGTTATATCTTTTGCGCCTTTAACAAAAGAGAGAGCAATAAAATCAACGCCCTGCTTTAAATTAAAAATCAAGTCTCTGCGATCCTTGATAGTAAAAGAAGGAATATATTTTGCCAAAGTCGGAAAATTTATTCCCTTGCGAGTTTTGATTTTCCCATTGTTTAGAACCTCCATTTCAAAGCCAAATTCGGTCCTCCGATGTTTGGCTACCAATTCAACCATCCCATTGTCTAAATAGACTCGCTCTCCTCGCTTTAGTTTATCGATTAAAGCCACTTGGGAATCCAAACGAATGTGCTTTTCCAAATAGCCGGGGAGTTCTTTAAAAATTTTCTTATTTTTTAACAAGATTCGTTCCCCCCGAACCAGCTCCAACTCGGAAAATTTCTTACCTTTAAATTCCAAATCGGAAACACGGATTCTCGGCCCCTGGATATCGGCCAGAATAGCCAAATTCTTTTTTAGTTTATAGGCGCATCGTCTCAAATTGACGATTGTTTCCAAATGCCAATCATGAGAGCCGTGAGAAAAATTCAGTCGAGCAATATCCATTCCTGACCTGATTAGGCTCTCCAACACTGCTTTTTTCTCAGAAGCCGGCCCAATGGTACAAACTATTTTAGTAAGATCGTCTTTTCTTTTTGCCATAATTTTTAGCTTTGATTAAGTCTTTTATTTTTTATTTTCTTCTCAAACATTTCCAAAAGAGCGATAAATATTGTCATAATAACAGGCCCAATCACAAAACCCATGATTCCGAATTGCATAATTCCTCCCAAGGTGCCAATCAGAATCCAAATGGGATGGAGTGCCGTTTCATTGCCGACCAGCTTCGGTCTCAACAAATTATCGACGGAACCGATAATCAAACTGCCAATAAAAAGCAGGATCAAAGCCTTAGCCGTCTCCCCCGCCACCAGAAGCCAAATGGCCACCGGCAACCAAACGGCAATCGGCCCGATTAAAGGTAAAGCGGAAAATATAGCCATAATGATAGCCAAAAGAAAAGGAGCGCCCACCCCTAAAAGCCAGAATGAGATTCCCCCCATTGCTCCTTGCACCAAGCCGATAAAGAGAGTGCCTTTAATGGTTGCTCTTGTCATAGAAAGCATTTTCCCCCACAATAGAGACTCTTCTTTGTTACCCAGAGGCGAAAGGCGGAAAATATAATTTACAAAATTGTCTCCTTCCAAAAAAAGATAATAAAGCACGAAAAGCATAATAAATGTCATAAAAAGAATCTGCGTTGTCTGCTCATATCCAAATTTAAGCAAGTTCATTCCGATCTCTAAAATCTTTTTCGCCGCCTCTCCCAAATTAAGGTCACCACTGACCGAATCGAGAGATTGACCGTTGGCCAAACTGTTCAGCAAGAAATTTTGAGTAATAAAATCAATAATCTTTTTTTCGAAATTCAAAATTGAACCGGCTTCGTATTCCGAATTCTGATAAATATTGATGGCTTCTTTAGTCGCAATAGTACCCACGGAAGCCAGAGGTAGAATCACTAAAGCGATTATCGCCAAACAGGACAAAAAAGAAGCCCCTCTTCTATTTTTAACCAAAACCGCTATTTTCTCAAACATCGGTGCCGAAAGTTGCCAGAAGGCGAAAGCCGTAACCAAAGCCACCATAAACGGAGCAAACATGCGATAGACAGCCACTCCAAAAAGAATGAGAATACCGACTAAAAAATAAAAACCGGGTTCTTTTGTTTTCATTGATTGATATTTTTATCTTTTTTAAGATTTTTTCTTCTTTAAATTTAATACTAAATTTACAAATTGACCAAAATTTCAAAATTTTGATTTTTTAAATTTAACTTGTATTATTCGAAATAAGTCAGAACTAATTCTTTATTGATTTACAAAAATGTTAGAAAAGGCATTGCCGATAGTCCAAATAGTATCTTCTCTTTTGCTTATTATCACCGTTTTATTGCAAAATCGAGAGGGTGGAGCCGGCGGAATTCTCGGCGGAGACGGGGTCGGCGGGTCTTTCTACACTAAAAGAGGAATGGAAAAAAGTTTGCTTTATGCGACTATCGTTCTTGCTTTTTTCTTTGTGGGTAGCTCGATTCTCAGCTTTGTTTAAAGTTTTTCACTAAAAAAACTAAAATACATAATAAAAACAAATGGAAAACGAAAATGAATCTTCATCTCTAATCCCACCACAAAAAATTGGGATAATT
>CALFZX010000001.1 GCA_937952315.1 uncultured bacterium | reverse complement strand
ATCCCACTCCTACAAAAGGAAAATACGACATAAAGTAGTTAACGATCATTAGTATTGCTCGGCTGAACGCATTGCTGCGCTTACACCTGCAACCTATCAACCTGATGTTCTCTCAGGAGATCTAGATCTAATCTCGAGGGGGGCTTCACGCTTAGATGCTTTCAGCGTTTATCCCTTCCCGACTTAGCTACCCAGCGGTGCCACTGGCGTGACAGCTGGTAGACCAGAGGTCGGTCCATCCCGGTCCTCTCGTACTAGGGACAGAGCCTCTCAAATCTTTGTGCGCCCACGGTAGATAGGGACCAACCTGTCTCACGACGGTTTGAACCCAGCTCGCGTACCACTTTAATTGGCGAACAGCCAAACCCTTGGGACCTTCTCCAGCCCCAGGATGTGATGAGCCGACATCGAGGTAGCGAACACCCCCGTCTATATGGGCTATTGGGGGGTACCACTCTGTTATCCCCGGGGTAACTTTTATCTGCTGAGCTTTGGCGCGTCTACACACAACCATCGGATCACTAAATCCCGCTTTCGCGACTGCGCGGCTGACCGGCCTTGCAGTAAAGCTGGCTTTTGCTTTTGCACTATCGGCCCGATTTCCATCCGGACCTAGCCAACCTTTGAACACCTCCGTTACAATTTAGGAGGTGAGCGCCCCACTCAAACTACCCACCAGACACTGTCCCCAAACCCGTTTCGGGTCCAAGGTTAGAAACGCATATGATAAAGGGTGGTATTTCACCGTTGACTCCACTCCGACCGAAATCGAAGCATCAAAGTCTCCCACCTATCCTAAGCATTAAAACACGAGTTTCAATGTCAAGCTGTAGTAAAGCTCCACGGGGTCTCTCCGTCTTACCGTGGGTAAGCAGCATCTTCACTGCTAGTGCAATTTCGCCGGGCCCCTTCTTGAGACAGTCTCCAAATCGTTACCCCATTCGTGCAGGTCTGAATTTACCAGACAAGGAATTTCGCTACCTTAGGACCGTTATAGTTACGGCCGACGTCCACTGGCGCTTCGGGGATTAGCTTGCACCTTTCCCGTTAACGTTCCAGCACTGGTCAGGGGTCAGTTCCTATACATCCCCTTGCGGGTTGGCAGAAAACTGTGTTTTTGGTAAACAGTCGCTTGGAGTCTTTAGCTGCGGCCAGCACCTGAGAAACTGGAAGATAGGGGGAAGAAGATTGGAAGAAAAATTCTCTTCTTCCGGCAATTTTTTGTTTGCTTGAAAGAATTTTGGAAATAATTTACTTTACGAAACTCGTCGGTATTCCTCATTTTGCATGAGATAGAAAAAAATTATTTTTCTTTTCTGCCTGTCCTTATTGACAAACAAAACAATCCCATCTATGGGAGGAATATCTAGCCTACCAAATTTTATTTGGCAGCCTCTACAGTTAAGTGGTTTTTCCCGAGAAAGATTTTCTCGAGCACATTTTCTGCAAAAAGCTGACCCAAATTCGGCTTTCGCTTTTATTAAGTTATTAAAGATTATAGAAAATTTTTCCAAATTAACCGGCAAAAAAACCTGCTTTATAGAAAATTCTTCATCTTTAAAACTTAAGGTCGAAAGACAATGCTCTGGCTCGTTGATCATTGCGATCAGTTTTTTCTCTCCGGAATTTCGTTTAACGATTGTCCGGATTTGCACTTTACGATCCAAAATTTCACTACCTCCTTTGATATATTTTAAAACAAACAAAAATTGCTCTTCTCCCCATCTTCCAGTTTCCCGGCCTGGCAGGTCTTATCCCGAAGTTACGACCGCTGTTTTGCCGAGTTCCTTAAGAAGGGTTCTCCCGTTCGTCTGAGGCTACTCGCCTCGTCCACCTGTGTCGGTTTTAGGTACGGATACCTGTCACCATCATAGAAGCTTTTCCTGGAAGCTTGCTCATTTTCGTTCGGTCCGCTTGCGCTTTCCTTCCCGCCTTGGCTTGAAATATGTGTCTTGCGGATTTGCCTGCAAAACTTTCTCACCAAGTCGACATCAATCCAATAAGATGCGAAAACTACTAAACTCCGTCACTCCTTAGCAAAGTAACAGGTAGGGTAGGAATATTAACCTACTGGCCATCGACTACGCCTTTCGGCCTCGCCTTAGGACCGCCTAAGCCTGAGCTGATTGACATCGCTCAGGAAACCTTGGACTTACGACGTACCGGGATTTTACCGGTATTGCGGCTACTTATGCCGGCATTCTCACTTCTCTACGCTCCACCTTGCCTCGCGACAAAACTTCTACGCATAGAGAACGCTCTCCTACCACTCCACGTTTCGCGAACGAAACATGAAATTCACAGTTTCGGTACTGCGCTTAGCCCCGTTATATCTTCGGCGCAAAATTCCATAGACTAGTGAGCTATTACGCACTCTTTGAATGAGTGGCTGCTTCTAAGCCAACATCCTAGCTGTTTTCGGAATTTCACATCCTTTACCACTAAGCGCGCCCGTTCTCCTGGAAAACCAAGAGAGGGGCTTCTTCCTTTGGAAGAAAAATTTTGGGACCTTAACTGGTGATCTGGGTTGTTTCCCTTTTGTCTATGAAGCTTAGCCCTCACAGACTGACTCGTAAGACTAATGAAAAAGAATTCGGAGTTTGGTTGAATAAACTAGGCCGAAACCACGTTTACTCATCCAGTAGCTCTACCTCTTTACAAAAATATCTTACGGCTATCCCAAGAGATATTTCGGAGAGAACCAGCTATTACCGAGTTCGATTGGAATTTCTCCCCTATCCACAGCTCATCCCGGAGTTTTGCACAGCTCGTGGGTTCGGGCCTCCGCATAGTTTTACCTATACTTCACCCTGTCCATGGATAGATCACTCGGTTTCGGGTCTATTTCATACGACTAATCGCCCTATTAAGACTCGCTTTCGCTACGGCTCCCCCGCTTTAAACGGGTTAACCTTGCCATATAAAATAACTCGCCGGCTCGTTCTGCAAAAAGCATGCAGTCATCCCGATTTGCATCGGGACTCCTACTCGTTGTAAGCGTACAGTTTCAGGATCTATTTCACTCCCCTTGCAGGGGTTCTTTTCGCCTTTCCCTCACGGTACTAGTTCACTATCGGTCACAAAAAGTATTTAGCCTTGCCGGAGTAGTACCGGCTGATTCACGCGAAGTTCCACTGGCATCGCGCTACTTAAGAGCAATTTGACCTTATTTTTCCAATTTTCGCTTACGAGACTATTACTCTCTATGGTTTGACTTTCCAGCCAAATTCAGCTAATCGAAAAAATAAAGCGTAACTGAGTTACCAAAATTGTCTTGCAACCCCTGAAATAAATTTCAGGTTTAGGCTCCTCCCCGTTCGCTCGCCACTACTGGGGGAATGCTTAATTAGTCTCTTTTCCACCGGTTACTGAGATGTTTCACTTCGCCGGGTGCGCTTTGTTACCCTATGTATTCAGATAACAATGACGGGACATTACTCCCGCCGGGTTTCCCCATTCGGAAATCTCCGGATCAAAGCCCGCTGGCGGCTCCCCGAAGCTTATCGCAGCTAACCACGTCCTTCTTCGCCTTTTTGTGCCAAGGCATCCACTGTACGCCCTTTCACACTACCGCATATCGTATTTAAAAAACATAAAAACCAATAAATTGATTCTTACGCTACTGACTAGCAATTTTTAATTAGATGCCAAATTTTTAAGGTACATGAAAACTAACGCCAAAAGCAATCCCCCCTTGCTTCTTCCGCCAGTTTTTTATTTTGCCTCGAAAAGACTGAAAAGATTTCTAAGTCCTCTTTCGAGAAACAAGAATAACCATTGAGAAATATAAATTTAAGAAATTAATTCAAGCGCACTAAATAAATTATATCACTTTTAGAAATTGTCAAATTTTTTCTTCTCTGTCTAACAAATATTGTTGTCCGATGAGCAACAAAGTCGAAACTGTCCAATACAAAGACAACCCCGCCGGAAAACTTAAACCTATATAAACGGTCAAAAACGGGAAGAAATAGAGCATCTGCTTGTTCATCATCTCCATCATATCCGGCTCATCCGCTTTTTTCTCCGCTTCCTGCTTTCTTTCCTCCTCGGTTTTATTTTTATCTTCCTCCTCTTTTTTCTCTTTCTGCTTAGCTATTGTCATCTTAGTCTGATAGAACTGCGCCAAACCGGCTACGACTGCCAAAATAACTCCTCCCCAGCTGGCGATTTTGATGCCCTCAGCCAAATTAAACGCTAAAATTTTTCCCAAGTTCAGCTCGGCACTTTTCTGCCCCAAATCAAAGAGATTAAAGAAGTAAGTATCGATCTTGCCGGGATTACTCATCCAAGAGTAAAGCTCCTCAAATCGTAAATCCATTACGGAAAGAAAAACCCGATAAAGAGCGATTAGCACGATCAGTTGAACGATCATCGGCAAGCAACCGGAGGCGGGATTAAAATTGTGTTCCTTGTAGAGAGCCATCATCTCCTTAGAAAGAGTTTCTTTGTCATCTTTATGTTTTTCTTGAAGGGCTTTTATTTTGGGTTGAATCTTTTTCAGCTCTTTTTGATGCACTAAAGTTTTCTTAGCAATCGGATAAAGCATTAATCGGACCAGTGCCGTCACGATGATAATGGCCAGACCAAAGTCACCTGTGAATTCATACAAAAAAACCAAAAGATTGAGAAGTGGCCTAAAGAGCACCTCGTGAAAAAGACCGATTAAAGTCGACATGGATTTATATTATTAAAATAAAGCTTTTTCATTGTAGACTAAAAAAATAATAAGACAAGAAGTTGGCAGGAGCGTATTACCATACGCCCAACCTTGTCTGTCTGCTGGTAGGCAGGGTTCGTAGACCTTAGATCTTGGAAGAAATAAAATATTTGGAGATTTTTTTAAATTTTGCTATAAAATATTCAGTATTTTAATACTGTATTATGCAAAAAGATTATGAAAAACTGGTAAACTACTGGAAAAACACTGCCAAATATGATTACATTTCTATGAAGAGTCTTTTTGACGGTGGGCGTTATGTCAGTAGTCTATTCTTTGGGCATATTGTTTTGGAAAAGATTTTAAAGGCCTTGATCGTAAAAAACACTAAGAAACAAGCTCCTTTTACTCACGACTTAGTCCGACTTTATAAAATGTCAAAGATTGATCAAGAAGATAAAGACAAGGAATTGCTCTTAGAGGTAAGCGATTTTAACATCCGAACTCGTTATCCGGAATGGAAATTGCGTTTCTATAAAGCTTGCACTAAAAAATATACTCAGAAATATATTTTAGAAATCGATAAATTATATAAGAAACTATGTCAAGAGCTGAAGCCAAAAAAGTAATTATCAGATACGCCGATAAGCTGAAAGAGAAAAAATATTCTTTTTCTGCTATCTATTTATTTGGTTCTTATGCAAAAGGAAAGCCCAATAAATGGAGCGATATTGATGTGGCGGTGGTTTCTAAAGAGCTCGATAAGGATTGGAGCAGTGGCAGGATGAGGCTTTGGAAAATAAAAGAGGTGGTTGATGATAGAATCGAACCACACGGTTTCTCTCCTTCTGATTTCAAAAGTGGATGGGATCCGATGGTTTATGAAATCAAAAAAACCGGAATTAGGATTAAATAAAAAAATCTAGTGCAATGGTAAAAATGCATTGCTATTTTCTCCCCCTCAGTTGAGGGGGAGTACTCCGAAGGAGGGAGGGGGTTGTAAATAAAAAATGTTTTTTAACCCCTCTGTCTCGTCGTCGAACTCCTCGCCACCTCCCCTCAAATGAGGGGAGGAAAATCAAGAAATTTGTTTTTATAATGAACCGTTCTTATTTGATTATTTTAAATATCTTCTATTTATACCGTAACCATAATATTATCCAGTTTTTTAGCAACACGTTTTTGCTATTATACCTAAAACTATGAAACGTCCGTCGAACCAGATTTCCAGAGCTCCAGATGATCAGGTTTCAGGATCATTTGGGGAGGACGCAACGGAAACCGAAGTCCGTGTAGGAGACCGACGGCGCACGGTACAAATAGACTGCAAACACCCCGGCGCTGACGGCGTTGTCCCAAAAGCCCCCGCGAACAAACGCATTACCGTTCGCCGAGCAACCATAATATTGCCCTGCACCGTTAGCACTGGTAAGGCTGCCGCTCGGACCGGCATCGTATTTTTCTTGATCGGTAACATTAGCATTATTCCATTCCACCCACCCGGTAGTGTACCAAGGCACTCCGCAGAGATTATCCGTCCATTCCCACACATTGCCGGAAAAATCCCAAATAACTTGTTTGTTGGAGAGGACGTGGGTTCTGAGTTGAGATTTGTTGGCGGTGCCGGCGGAGTAGCCGGTAGTGGACCATTGTTGACCGGTACCGTAGTAGCCTTTGTCATTGTCCGTGGAACCGCCGGAGCCGGTGCCTCTGATTTCACAGGAGCCGGCGGAGTAGGCGTTGGCGACGTTTTCCATGGTTTGGGTGGTGGTGCAGCCGGAAACGACGGGGTCGGCACCGGAGGTTGAGGCGAGAGCGGAGGCGGGAGCATTGTCGGAATGGCCGTTGGGAAGCTGGAGACCGGCGTCGTCGTCAGAGTCGTTTATGGTGGTAGCTTCGATGTTTCGGGCGATGGTCATCCATTCTGCGTTGGTGATGAGATGCGCACCCGCTCTTTCACAGGCGGTTTTGGCGTAATATTGAGAAATTGAAACCCAAGGACTACCGGTCGGAGTGGAAACGGCTGATTTAGTGGTTCCGTCTTGTTTGGCCTCATATTTCATGACGCAAAAATCTTTGGTGCCAAATTCAGTGCTCCCCGGAACAAGGATGTAGCCCGTGGGACAAGTGGTCGGACTCCAATCTCCGGAGAGATCACGGCAATTCGCTCCGTTTTCATCGCAGATGGTTTGGGCGCGGACAGTGCCGTTGACGTCCAGGGTTGAGTTGGGGTTGGTTGTGCCGATGCCGATGCTGTTGGTGGACTGATTGATGTAGAGAGTGTTGGAGTCGATGTTTAAGTTGGTGGTGAGCGTCCAGTCACCGCCGGAGGGGAGTTGAGAATCGTCAAGAGTTCCTCCGAGGAGATTAAGAAGAATGTTCGTTTCGTTGACGCCGAGGTAGCCGGCGGAGATTTCAAGGGTGGTGTCGAGAGTGAGTTCTGAAAGGGTGTTGAGAGCGGAGGAGTAGAGGAGTTTGCCTGAGGAAATGGTGGTGAGACCGGTGCCGCCTTTGGTGACGCCGATTTCCGTGCCCGACCAAGTGCCGGTGGTGATGGTGCCGACGCCTGTAATGCCGGTGTAGGAGCCTGTGACGGTTGATGAAGGAACGGTGCCGGTTGAGAGGCTAGAGGCGTTTAGAGAGGTAAGGTTTGAGCCGGAGAGAGAAGCGAAGTAGGTGGAGGAGAGGGCTTGGATTTTGCCGGTGGTGTCGGTGAGTTGAATGTTTGAGGTGCCCGCTTGAAGAACGCCTTCAATGTCCAGATCTTTTACTTTGAGATTGGCGTAGTCCGTGTCTCCGGCGTTTCTGACTTCCAGAGTAGTGGCGTTGTTTTTCAGTTTGGGACCGGTGGCGTCACTGTCGATTTGGTAGGTGGCGTTGGTGGTTCCCGTGTCCGTGTTTTGATCGTGAGTTTTCGAGTAGGCCGTTCCCCAGTTGGTTTCTTGGGTGGTCGTGGGAATCACATAGCCCGAAGTTAGGGAGAAAGCTCCTGTGGTGTTGGTGTACGTCAACCCCGTAGCGCTGCTGCTCAAACTGGAAAGCGTAATGAAATTCGCATCGTTAGTCCACATGGAGATATTACCGGTTTTGTTGGTAAGCGCGTCACTTGAGGAAGCCGTGATGAAGTTGTATGAATTGTCCCACCCGGTGTTTCCGTCTGTGATAAAGCCGTAACTGTTGTCCCAATTAGTGTTTCCGTCGATAATATAGGCGCTATCATTGGTCCATTGAGAAATGTTTCCTGTTTTGTTGGTAAGATTATCGGAGGAGGAAGCGGTAATGTACCCATAACTGTTGTCCCAGTTAGTATTCCCATCTGTAATATACCCACTGTCATTCGTAAGCAAAGAGATATTGCTACCGGGAATTAAAATACTGTCTGTTCTTTTAACATAAATATCCTTGATGGAAACAGCATTGTCTGAAACACTGAACTGATCAGCATCAAAATCATAATCATTCGATTCAGTCACCGTAACGGTAGAGGAAGGAGAAGTGTTGCCGGTATTGGTGATCGTGATAGTATTATTGGAAAGAGAAGTTTTGATGCCATCACCACCTTTAATTTTGAGCGTGTTGCCGAGATGCAATTTGTCTTTGCCGTCGTTGTCGGCTTTGAGGTAGAGAGAGTCATTGTTTACATCGTTGGAGCTTGCGATTTGTTTGGAAATTATTTCCTGAGATTCAGAGCTATTCGTTTCATCGTAACTTATATTATCGTTGGTGTTGTTTTCATTGGAACTCTTCAAGGTGAGATTTTCTGCGCTAGTTTCGTCGTTCGACTGCTTCAAACTGTTTGATTCATTGGAATTTGCAGTTTGTTTGCCTGCCCGTCCGGTAGGCGGGTCATTTGTTTCTTGGAATTTGGAAATTCCTTCTTGCTCCTTGTCCCTTGTTCCTTGCTCCTCATTCATTTTCTCTCGTAAAAGCAAAACCGACCCCGTTCCAATGAGAACGGAAGCCAATATAATCAAAATTGGGAGGAGGGCAAAACCTTTTCTTCCAGAAGCCATCTGTTGATTTTTTTATTTTATTGAAAAGATTACGAACAATTTTATTTTAGAGGGGATTTTTGAAAAAGAAAAAATAATTTTCAATTTTGATTTCCTCCCTTCGGATGAAGGGGAGAAATCATTTCATCCTCATTCCAAGATCCAAGATCTACGAACCATGATCGGGCGGGTCTCGACCCGCCCCTGTATGCCCCTTGCCCCTTGCTACTTGCCCCTTATATATTTCCCGTTTAAACTTTTTTTGCAATACAAAAACAAAAGAAGTCAGAATTTAAAATAATGGTAAAATAGCTTC